>JANNTF010000987.1:0-4938 GCA_031403455.1 Alphaproteobacteria bacterium
AGCTCGGCGGTTGGGATGGCTATCCGCGCTCCAAACCCCCAGGCCCGATAACCTTCAAGCACGGCCTCGAATACTTCAAAGCCATCGCGCGCGGGCACAGCCTCAGAGATGTGTGAATCGCCTAGCTCGAGTCGAGGAGGGACGACGAGGTGATGTCGCTGCGCTCAACGGCGCGCGCTCCGCAGCAGCTTCGCCATCGTCCCGCCGAGCACGAGCGGCATGTCCGCTGGCGCGATGAAATCGCACTGCGTGCGCACGATCTCCAGGCTCTGCCGGTAGGTCATGTAGCGTCGCGACACGGGATAGTCCGAGCCCCAGCATAGCCGCGCCGCGCCGAAGCCCTCGTGGATGGCGCGCGCGATCCCCTGCAAGTCCGCGCAAGGGTAGTTCCAGCCCTCGGCGCTGGCATAGCCGAAGCCGGAGAATTTGATGTGGATGTTCGGCTCCGCGGCGGCGGCGAGCACGGCGTCGATCTCGCCGCGCTCGAGAATGCGCGCGAGGTGATGCACGAGGATCGGCAGGTCGGGGAAGCGCCGCGCGATGTCGCGTATCACAGGCATGTGCCGCGAGCGGCAGGCCAGGCTGGCGATCAATCCGAGTTCGGCGGCGGTGCGAAAGAATTCGAGTCCGTCCTCTGCGATCAGCCAGCCGGCATCGTGATCCTCGTGCAGGTAATGTGTGAAGCCGCGCAGGCTCCAGCGCGCCGCCGCGGCGCGCAGACGATCGGCTGCGCCTGGCGTGTGGTAGGTCGCGGACCAGCGGCAGTCGATGTCGGCGAAGGGAACGATGCGATCGCCGTGGCGCTTTGCCGCTTCGACGACATAGGCCGTGTTCTCGGGATTATGGTCGATCGCCGCGCAGATGATCACGGCGCGGTCGACGCCGTTCTGGTCCATCTCGAAGACGAGCTGCTCGAGCGTACCGCGCGAAAGCGGGTCGGGCACCGGCGGCTCGTAGGGCCAATGCGCCCAGGCATGGCAGTGGCTGTCGATGATCATCTCGTATTCCCCTCGAATAGGAAGCAGGCGACATCCTGCCCGTCGACATCGCGCAAGTCAGGTGCGCGCGCATGGCACGCGGCCATCGCATGGGCGCAGCGCGACGCGTAAGCGCAGCCGCCCGGCTCTGCGGCGCCAACGCTCGTCGGCTGAGCGGCGCTCAGCGCGAGTCCCCAGGGCCGCGACGGATCGGGCTCGGGGATCGCCGCGATCAGCGCCTGCGTATAGGGATGCTTCGGGCGCTTGATCACCTGTTCGGCATCACCGCTTTCGACGACCGTCCCGGCATAGAGGACGATCACGCGATCGGCGATCTGATAGGCGGTGGCGAGATCATGCGTCACATAGACCAGCGCGATCCCGCGCTCGGTCTTGAGCTTGTGCAGCGTCTCCAGGATCGTCGCGCGCAGCGAGGCGTCGACCATCGAGACCGGCTCGTCGGCGAGGATCACGCGCGGCGCGAGCAGCAGCGCGCGCGCGATCATCACGCGCTGGCGCTGGCCGCCGCTGAGTTGATGCGGATAGCGTCCGCGCGTCTCCGCCGGACGCAGGCCCACGGTCTCGAGCGCGGCATCGATGCGCCGCAGGGCGTCGTCGCGGGATTGCGCGAGTCCGAATTGCCGCAGCGGCGCCAGCAGCGCGCGATCGATGCGGTAGAACGGATTGTAGACGTCGAACGGGTCCTGGAAGATCGCCTGCACCTCGCGGCGGAACTTCATGTGCTGCGCGCGCGTCATCGCGCCGAGTTCGGCGCCGTCATAGATCACGCTGCCGACACTCGGTTGTGTCAGGCCGAGCAGCACGCGCGCCAGCGTCGTCTTCCCGCTGCCGCTTTCGCCGACCAGCGCCGTCGTGGTCGCGGTCTCGCTCGGTATCGCCAGCGAGACGCCGGCCAAAGCGAGCTTGCGCGGCCCGCCACCGAGGCCGCCGCCGAACGCGACCTGGATGTCGCGCGCCTCAAGCAAAGGCGGCATGCGCGCCCTCGTCCAGGAGATGGCACGCGGCGCGATGGCCCGCGCCAAGCTTGCGCGCGCGCGGCGCTTCGATCCGGCAACGCGCCATCGCATGCGCGCAGCGCGGATGGAAGGCGCAACCCGAGGGCGGGTGCAGCAGCGACGGCGCGATGCCCGCGATGCCGCGGAACACGCCGCGCGTGGTGAAGGAGGGCAGGCTCGCGATCAGCGCCTGGGTATAGGGATGGCGCGGTTGCGCGAAGATCTCGCGCACCGGCCCGAGTTCGACCAGCCGCCCGGCATACATCACGCCGACGCGGTGAACGAATTGCGCCATCAGCCCCATGTCGTGGCCGACCAGGATGATCGCGGCGCCGATCCGCGCCTGCACGGCGGCGAGCGTGGCGAGCACCTGCTTCTGCACCACCACATCGAGCGCGCTGGTCGGCTCATCGGCGAGCACGACCCTCGGGCTGAGCGCCACGCTCATCGCGATGCAGACGCGCTGCTTCATGCCGCCGCTGAGCTGATGCGGGAAGAGGCGCGCGACGCCGGGCTGGAGCCCGACGCCATCGAGCAAGGCGATGATCCGCTCGCTCATCGCGGTGTCATCCAACGCCACGCCATGCGCGCGCATCACGTCTTCGAGCTGGGCGCGGACGGGCAGGACGGGGTTGAGCGCATTCATCGCGCCTTGCGGGATCAGCGAGATCTCGGCGAAGCGCGCCGCGCGCATGTCAGCCTCATCGAGCGCGCGCAGATCGCGGCCGCCGAGCCGGATCGCACCCGACACGATGCGCCCGGGCGGCCGGATCATGCGCAGCAAAGCGAGGATGGTCGTCGATTTGCCCGAGCCGGACTCGCCCACGAGTCCGAGCCGCTCGCCCGGCTGCAGCGTGAAGGACACGTCGTCGACGGCGCGCACAATGCCGCCCGATACCGGGAACTCGACGCTCAGGCCTTCGACTTCCAGCGCCGCGCCGCTCATGCTTCGACCCGCAGCCGCGCATTGACCAGCCGGTCCATGCCGATGGAGGTCATCAGCAGCGCCAGGAAGATCGCGGCGATCATCGCGACCGGCGGCGCCCACCACCACCACATGCCGCGGATGATCGCGCCGTAATGCTGCGCCCAGTAGATCATCATACCCAGCGTGACCTCGTTCTGCGGCCCGAGGCCGAGCGCCTCCAGCCCGACCGTCGCCAGCATCGCGTGGCTCACCGCGGTGACGAAGCTCGCGGCGAGGTAAGGCAGCAGATTCGGCAGCAGCTCGACGACGACGAGGCGCACGCCGCCGATGCCGTTGAGCTGCGCGATGTCGACATAGGCGCGCTCGCGCATCGACATCGTCTGCGCCCGGATCGCGCGCGCGGGATACATCCAGGACAGGCCGGCGACGATCACCGCCATCAGCGCCACCGTCATGGTGCGGACATTGGTGGCCACGAGCACGAGAACGGCGATGCCCGGGATCGCCATCATCACATCGGTCGCGACGCGGATTAGCCCGTCGATCGCGCCGCCGAAATACCCGGCGAGCAGCCCGAGCAGCGCGCCGATCGCGAGTCCGATCAGCCCGGCGAACAGCCCGATCTTCAGGGTCTGCGGCGTGGCGAGGATCAGCGTCGCGAGGATGTCGCGCCCTTGCGTGTCGGTGCCGAGCCAGTTCTCCGCCGAGGGCATGCGTCGCGGGCGCACGGCGCCGATCTCGGCGAGCTCAGGCGCGACCAGATACGGGCCGAGCAATCCGGCGAGCGCGATCAGCGTGAGCAGCACGAGACCGGCGAGCAGCAGGCGGTCGCGCTTCATCGCCGCCTCTGCGTGATGCGCGGATCGATCAGCGGATAGACCAGATCCATCACGAACATCGTCGCGGCGATCGACACCGAGAGCAGCAGCACGATGCCCTGGATGACGAAATAATCCTTGGCGTGGATCGCCTGGTAGAGCCGGTAGCCGATGCCGGGATAGGCGAAGATCACCTCGACCAGGATCGCGCCCGACACGACATGGCTGAGCGTCAGCGCGAGATGGGTGAGCTGCGGCAGCAGCGCGTTGCGCAAGCCGTACCAGACGAAGATCCGCCGCGGCGGCAGGCCCTTCGCCTCGGCCAGAGTCACGTAATCCTCGCCCAGCACGCTCACCAGCATGCCGCGCATCGCGATCGCCCAGGTGCCGATCGAAGCCAGCACGATCGACAGCGACGGCAGGGTCGCGTGATGGAGGATCGCCGTCACGGTCTGCCAATCCAGCCGCGGCACCGCGCCGAACGGATAGGCGCCGCCGGCGGGGAACAGCCGCACGAGAATCGCAAACGCAAAGAGCAGCACGATGCCGAGCAGGAAATACGGCACCGCCGAGAGCATCACGATGGGCATGCCGATCCAGCGCAGGATCTTCGGACTCGACGGCCAGACCATCAGCCCGCCCAGCAGCGTGCCCACGGCGAAGCTGATCAAGGTGGCGACGCCGAGGAGCGACAGGGTCCAGGGCAGCGCCGCGCGGATCGTCTCGCCCACGCGCTCGGGATAGTTCGCCAGCGAGTAGCCGAGATCGAGCCGCAGCACATCGCCCCAATAGTTCAGGTACTGGCGCCACAGCGGCTGATCGAGGCCGAAGCGCGCGCGATACGCCTCGGCCATCGCCCTGACATCGCCGATCTGCCCGCCGGAGGTCGCGGCGAGCTGATTGAGCTGTTGCTCCACCGGATCACCCGGCATCAGACGCGGGATCATGAAGTTGATGCTGATCGCCAGGAAGGCGACCAGCATCATCATCGCGAGCCGACGCAAGACATGAGCGAGATACATCGTGGGCGCAGCATAGCGAGTCCGCTGGTGAGTCGCCCCTCCTCGACTCGAGCTAGGCGATTCACACATCTCTGAGGCTGTGCCCGCGCGCGATGGCTTTGAAGTATTCGAGGCCGTGCTTGAAGGTTATCGGGCCTGGGGGTTTGGAGCGCGGATAGCCATCCCAACCGCCGAGCT
>JANNTF010000988.1:0-1686 GCA_031403455.1 Alphaproteobacteria bacterium
CTCCTGCATGCACGGCGGCGTCACGACCATGGTTTCCGCTGGCGAAGTGCATCTGCCGGGCCGGCCCAAGGACATCGTCGGCCTCAAGGCCCTGGCGATCACCGCGCAGCGCAGCTTCGACGCCTTTCGACCCGGCGGCGTGAAGGTGCATGCAGGCGCGCCGGTGATCGAAACCGGGATGGTCGAGTCGGATTTCGCCGAGATGGCCAGCGCCGGCGTGAAGCTGCTCGGTGAGATCGGGCTCGGCTCGGTCAAGGCCGGCGATCAGGCGAAGCAGATGGTCACCTGGGCGCGCAAATACGGCATGAGCTCGACCATCCACACCGGCGGCCCGTCGGTGCCGGGCTCGGGCTATATCGACGAGACCGTCGTCCTGGAAGCCGATGCCGATGTCATCGGCCACATCAACGGCGGGCACACCGCCTTGTCGCTGCAGCAGATCACCTGCCTGTGCGAGCGCTGCGGGCGCGCCATCGAGATCGTGCACAACGGCAACGAACTCGCCGGCCTGCACGCGCTGCGCATCGCGCGCGAGCTCGCGCAGCTCGAGCGCGTGATCATCGGCACGGACTCGCCCGCCGGCTCCGGCGTCCAGCCGCTCGGCATGCTGCGCATGATCGCGCTGCTCTCCTCGCTCGGCGACACGCCGGCCGAGCAGGTCGTCTGCTTCGCCACCGGCAACACGGCGCGGCTGCGCGATCTCGATTGCGGTCTGATCGAACCCGGGCGCAGCGCCGATTTTCTGCTGATGGACCGCGCGCAGCATTCCTCGGGCAAGGATCTGCTCGATTCCGTGCGCAAGGGCGATCTGCCCGGCATCGGCATGGTCATCATCGACGGCATCGTGCGCATCGGGCGATCGCGCAACACGCCGCCAGCCGACCGGGTCCCGGAGATCGTGCATTGAGCGCCGCGCCGCAGCCGGACCGCGTACGCATCGCCGCGATCCAGTACGCGATGCGCGCTGTCGGCACGTTCGACGCGTTCGCCGCGCAATGCGCGCATTACGTCGCGGCGGCGGCGGAATGGAACGTCCAGGTCTGTCTGTTCCCGGAATTCCTGACCACGCAGCTGATGTCGATCCCGCAGGCCGACGGGCGGCCCGCCGCAATCGGCGATCTGGAGGCGCACACGTCAGGGTATCGCGCGCTGTTCACCGGCCTCGCGCGGCAACATGACACGACGATCATCGCCGGCACCCATGTCTATGCGCGCGGCGGCAAGCTCTACAACGGCGCCCATGTCTTCGCGCCCGATGGGCGCATCACGGTGCAGGACAAGCTCCACCTCACGCCCACCGAGGTCAGTCCCTGGGCGCTGACCCCGGGCGAGCAGCTCCAGATCCTCGATCTGCCCTTCGGCAAGGCCGCCGTGCTGGTCTGCTACGACGTCGAATTCCCGGAGCTCGCCCGCCAGGCGCGCGCACGCGGTGCCGACATCCTGTTCGTGCCGTCCTGCACCGACGACCCGCAGGGCTTCCATCGTGTGCGCCATTGCTGCCACGCGCGCGCGATCGAGGATCAGATCTATGTCGTTGCGACCCATACCGTGGGCCAGCTGCCGGTCGCGTGGATGCGGTCCAATATCGGCGGTCCGTTCGACCTGATCTCGGGCGACGACCCCAGCTACCTCGGCTATCACGCCCATGGTGGGGTCGGGTTGATCTCGGTGACGTCCAATGTCGCG
>JANNTF010000989.1:0-2540 GCA_031403455.1 Alphaproteobacteria bacterium
GTTCGAGCTGCGCTCCGGCCAGGCCCTGGTGCTGCGCGGCGTCAATGGCGCCGGCAAATCCTCGCTGCTGCGGATGCTGGCCGGGCTGCTGCGCCCGAGCGCGGGCATGCTGAGCTGGGATGGCGTCGCCGTCGCCGAGGATCGCGACGCGCATCGCGCGCGCGTCGGCTATCTCGGTATGCTCGATGCGCTGAAGCCGGCGCTGACAGTGACTGAAAATCTGCGCTTCCATGCCTTGCTGTACGCTGGCGGCGACACGCGCGTGGGTCCCGCGCTCGACGCGCTCGGCCTGCGGACCTTGGCCGATACACCGGCACGCCGGTTGAGCCAGGGGCAACGGCGGCGCGCGGCGCTCGCCCGTTTGCTCACCGGACCGGGCGCGCTGTGGCTGCTCGACGAGCCGACCCTGGCGCTCGACACCGACGGGCTCGATCGCCTGGGGACGATGCTGTCGCAGCATCTCGCGCGCGGCGGCCTGGCGGTGATCGCGACGCATGTCGACATGGCAGCATTGCGCGCCGAGACTCTGACGCTGGGGATCGCGGCATGAACGCCGCGCGCGCCATCGTCGCGAGGGATTTGCGCCTGGCGTGGCGCAGCCCGCAGGAGAGCCTGACGGTGCTCGCCTTCTTCGTCTTCGCGGCGATCCTGTTTCCTCTGGGGGTCGGGCCGGAACCGCAGCTGCTGGCGCGCATCGCGAGCGGAATCATCTGGGTGATGGCCCTACTGGCCGCGCTGCTGTCGTTCGAGCGCCTGTTTCAGCTCGACCATGAGGACGGCACCCTCGACCTGATCGTGCTGGCGCCCGCGCCGCTCGAGCTGCTGGTGCTGTCCAAATGTCTCGCGCACTGGCTGACCACCGGCCTGCCGCTGATCGTGATCTCGCCCCTGGCGGCGATGATGCTCAATCTGCCAAGTGACGGACTCCCGGTTCTGTTGCTCGCCCTCGCGCTGGGAACGCCGACCTTGAGCCTGCTCGGCGCCATCGGCGCGGCCCTGGTGCTGGGCGCGCGACGCGGCGGCGTCCTGCTGCCGCTGCTCGTCATGCCGCTCTACGTGCCGGTCCTGATCTTCGGCGTTGCCGCCGTCGAAGCCGAGCTCGCGGGCCTGTCGCCCCGCCCGCATCTGCTGCTGCTGGCCGCCTTCCTGGCCGGCGCGATCCCGTTGACCGCCATCGCCGGCGCGGCGGCATTGCACCAGGCGGCCGAGTGAAACGCCCGGCTGCTTTTGGTCGCCATGAAGTGACTTGGACACGCGCCACCTCCCGCGCTAGATCTCGTTGAACGATGCAGAGATTTGCAAATCCCACAGTCTTCAGGCGGCTTTCCAGCGCGATCCTGCCCTGGGCAGGCGTGGCCACGATCGGCCTGTTCGCCGTCGGGCTTTGGCTCGCGCTGATCACCTCGCCGCGGGATTATCAGCAAAGCGACACGGTCCGGATCATGTATGTCCACGTGCCCGCGGCTTGGATGGCGATGTTCGTTTACGCCAATCTGGCGCTCGCCTCGGGGATCGCGCTGGTCTGGCGCCATCCGCTGGCGGAGATCGCCGCGCGCCAGATGGCGCCGATCGGCGCCTGCTTCACCGCGCTCTGCCTGGTCACCGGTTCGCTCTGGGGCAAGCCGATGTGGGGCACGTGGTGGGTCTGGGATGCGCGCCTCACGTCGGTGCTGATCCTGTTCTTCTTCTATCTCGGCTACATCGCGCTCGCCAATGCCTTCGACGAAGAGACTCGCGGCACGCGCGCAGCCGCGATTCTCGCGCTGGTCGGCGTGATCAACCTGCCGATCATCAAATTCTCGGTCGAATGGTGGAACACGCTGCATCAACCCGCATCGGTCGCCAAGCTCGGAGGGCCGTCCATCCATCCCTCGATGCTGGCGCCGCTGCTGGTCATGGCGGCCGCCTTCACCGCGTATTTCGTCACGGTCCTGCTGTGGCGCATGGATACGGCGTTGGCCGAGCGGCGGCTGGCGACGAAGCGTCTGCTCGCCGAGAGCGCAACCACCATGACGCGAGCGCGCGCATGAGCGACCTCGTGGCGATGAGCGGCTATGCGGCGTTCGTGTGGACGGCCTATGCGCTCGCGCTCGTCGTGCTGAGCGTGCTCGCCCTGGTCAGCTGGCGCGGCCGCGCGCGCGCGCTGGCCGCGCTCGACGCCGACGAGGACCGCAGGCCATGACGCGCAAGCGACGCCGACTCTATGTCCTGCTGCTCGGCCTGATCGGCTTGGGCACCGCCGCGGCATTGACCCTCGCCGCCTTCCAGGATCATCTGGTTTTTTTCTACACGCCCAGCGACATCGCGACCAAGCCGGTGCCGCGCGACCGCACCTTGCGCATCGGCGGCCTGGTCGAGATCGGCTCGGTGGAGCGCAAGGCGGGCGCACCGGAGATGCGCTTTCGCGTCACCGACATGGCGAATGTGATCCCCGTGGTGTTCAGCGGCGTGGCGCCCGACCTGTTTCGCGAAGGTCAGGGCGTGGTCGCGAATGGCCGGCTCGGCACCGACGGCGTCTTCCGCGCCAGCGAATTGCTCGC
>JANNTF010000990.1:0-5321 GCA_031403455.1 Alphaproteobacteria bacterium
CCTGGCTCGCCGTGAAATCGCTCTCGCCGGCCGCGAGCCGCACGCGCGTGCGCGCGCGCAAGCGGCGATAGCCCTCGATGTCCTCGGGCACGATGGGTTCCTCGAACCACCAATAATCGAGCGCCGCGAGCGCCTCGCCGACCTGCGTCGCCTCGTCGAGATCGAACGCCCAATTGGCGTCGACCGAGAGCTTCACGTCGGGCCCGGCGACCTTGCGGATCAGCTCGGCGCGCGCGATCGCGGCGCGCACGGGCTGGCCGATCTTGACCTTGATCGCCTTGAAGCCGCGCGCGAGGCAGGCGCGCGTCTCGGCCTCGGCGCGCGCATCGTCGCCCCAATTGATCGACGAGGCATACGCGAAGATGCGGCTGCGGCCCGACCCGCCGAGCAGGCGATGGACGGGCAGGCCGGCGACCTTGCCCGCGATGTCCCACAGCGCGATATCGACCCCGGCGATCGACTCGATCAGCATGCCGCCGATGCGGCCGGTGATCCGGGCGCGCATCGCACGCCACAGGCTCGCGCTGTCGAGCGGATTGCGGCCGATCAGGACAGGCGTCAGCAGATTGTCGATGATCGCCGCGTAGGCGACCGAACTCGTGCGCGCGAGGCACTCGCCCCAGCCCGTGATGCCGGCATCGGTGCGGATCTCGACCACGGCGATGTCGAGCGCCGGCCAGTCGCCCTGGCTCGTGCGTTGCGTCTGCGGCAGCGTCGCACGCAGCGGATGGGCGATGACTTCGGTGATCTTGAGATCGGCAGCTGGCACGCGAGTACTCCGTTGATGGGCATGGGACTGTATCCCCGTGCCGCGGAGGGGCAAGCGTCGCGCGCATCCGCGATCCGAAGGTGACAGGGGCCATCGTTTGCTGTTCAACACCGACCCAGCATCGCCACGCAAGTCGGAGGGCTGGTTTCATGCAGTGTTGGATCGTCGCCTTGGTTGCCGCCTTTGCCGCCTGTGTCCCGCTCGTGGCATCGCAGGCCCAGGATGTGCGGCCGATCGTCGTCGGCCAGGGGTTTCTCGCAGAATCGCTCGATCCCGCGAATGGCGCCGCGGGCTGGGCCTGGCAGTCGCATGGCGTGGCGGAGACGTTGTTCACGGTCGATCGCCAGGGCCGCGCGGTGCCCAACCTCGCCGCGTCGGTCGTGCGCGATGGCGCGGCGTGGCGACTGACCCTCAAGCCGGGTCTGCGCTTCGCCGATGGTCAGGCGCTCGACGCGACCGCGGTCAAGGCGGCGCTCGAGCGCAGCATCGCGGCCAATCCGCGCGCCAAGGCGCAGACCGGCGCGCTGACCATGACCGTGCTCGGCGAGACCGAGCTGAGCCTCGCGCCCGAGCGCCGGATCGCGGCGATGGACGCGGTGCTGGCCGAATTCCCGCTGGTGATCTATCGCGTCGATGGCGAGCGCTTCGTGTTCACCGGCCCCTATCAGGTCAGCGCGTACAAGCGCGGCGAGCTCGTGCACCTCACGGCCAATCCGAACTATCGCGGCGCCGGCGACCGGCCGCCGGTCACGATCCGCCGCCTGACCGATCCGCAGGCGCTGGCGCTTGGGCTGGAGAGCGGCGAGTTGGACATCGCGTTCAACCTCGCGGCCGAGACGCTGCCGCGCCTGAAGCGACGCGACGGTCTGGTGATCAAGGGCACGCCCGTCGCCTATCAATACATGCTGTTGGTCAATGCGGCGAAGGCGCCGCTCGACGACGCGCGCGTGCGCCGTGCCATGGACCACGCGATCAAGCGTGCGGATCTCATCACCGCACTCGGGGCCGGCGAGGTCGCGAGCGGACTCTATCCGAGCTTCATGCCATGGGCTCTCGATGGTGCGCGTCCGGGCGATGTGGCCGCCGCGGAAAGATTGCTCGACGAGGCGGGCTGGCGGCGCACGAATGCGGGCGCGGTGCGCATGCGCGACGGCAAGCCGCTCGAGCTGACGCTCACCAATTACCCGCAGCGGCCGGATTTCCTGACCTTGACGCCGGTGATCCGCGCGCAGCTCGAAGCGGTCGGGTTCCGCGTGCGCGCCGAGAGCATCGACAACATCACGCCGTATCTGCAGCAGAAGCGTTTCGACCTCGCGTTCTGGACCATGCATACCGCACCCGGCGGGGACGGCGCCTTCGCGCTCGAGCAGTATGTGCGATCGGACTCGCCGCTCAACGTGATGGGCTATGCCAGCGCGACGCTCGACGGGCTCATCGATCGCTTGCGCGCGACCACCGCATTCGATGCGCGGGTGGCCCTGATCCGCGATGCGCAGCGCGTGCTGCTCGTCGATGCGCCGATGATCTTCCTGATCACACCGGTCTGGCATATCGGCCTGTCGACGCGCGTGGCCGGCTATGAGCCGTACCCGTCCGATTACTACATCGTGCGCAGCGACCTGACGCTGAAGCCCTAGAGCACCCGATGTCCTGGGCGACGCGCGAGGCAGGGCGCGCGATTCTGCTGCTGTGGTTGGCGAGCCTCGCGGCCTTCGCGGTGATCCGCGCGATGCCGGCGGATCCGGCCGTGATCACGCTGCTCGCCTTCAACCAACCGCTGACCGACGAGGCGATCGCGGCGTTGCATCGCCAATGGGGCCTCGATCGTTCGCTCCTGGAGCAATACGCGATGTGGCTCGTCGATTTCATATCAGGCGATTGGCGGCGCAGCTTCCGCACGGGCGAGCCGATCTTCACCGAGTTCCTGCATCGCCTGCCGGTGAGTCTGACCATCGGGCTGGGCGGCCTGGCGCTCGCGATCGGCCTCGCCGTGCCGCTCGCCGAAGCCGCCTCGCGCCGCCCGCACGGGATCTGCGATCACCTCCTCGATGCGCTGACTCTCGGCGCGCAGGCGGTGCCGGCCTTCTGGCTCGCTTCGCTCTTGATCTGGCTGTTCGCGGTCGAACTCGCCTGGCTGCGGCCATTCTCCGGGGCGACCGCGGAGCGCATGATCCTGCCGATCGCGATCGTCGCGATCACCGGCATCGGGCCGCTCGCCGCCGTCTATCGCGCAGGGCTCAGCGAGGTCGGCCGGAGCCATTACTTCATGGTCGCGCTCGGCAAAGGCGGCGATCCCGACACGACGCTCGGCCGGCACGGCCGGCGCTACGCCGCGATGGGCCTCGCCGCCGCGCTCACCGCCGAGGCGAGCTGGGTGATCGGCGGCACCGCGGTGGTCGAGATCGTGTTCGGCCTGCCCGGCATCAGCCAGTTCCTGGTCGAGAGCCTGGCCATGCGCGACTATTTCGTCGTGCAGGCCTACCTCATGGTTGCGGTCGCGTGGATGATCTGCGTCGCCGGGGCCGCGCAGATCGCGCGCCACTGGCTCGATCCGCGCGAACGCATCGCGCCGCGCTGAGGCCCGATGTCGCATCACCTCCCCTCGGCCGTCACGCGACGCCTCTGGCTGGTGCCGGTTCTCGCGATCGCCGCCTGCGCAGGTGCTGCGTGGCAGCCGCATCCGCCCGAGGCGATCGATCTCGCCGCGCGCCATCTCGGGCCGTCGCTCGACCATCTGCTCGGCACCGACCAGCTCGGCCGCGATCTGCTGAGCCGAGTCATGATCGGCGGCGCGCGCACGATGCTGGTCGTGGCGCTGGTCGCCGGATTGTGGACTTTGCTCGGCACGGCCGTGGGCCTCTGCGCGGCGTGCGCCAGCGGGTTCGCCGCGGCGGCGCTGCTGCGCCTCGCAGAGTTCTTCGCGGTGCTGCCCTCGCTGCTCGCCGCGATCGTGGTCACGTCGCTGGTCGGGTTCGGGCCGCTCACGGCGGGCATCGTGCTCGGCCTCACCGGCTGGGGTCCCTTCGCCTTGCTGTCCTTCGGCTTGGCGCGGCGGGGCTTGGGCGAGCCCTATGTCCTGGCGGCGCGCGCGCTCGGCGGGTCGACGCCCGCGCTGATGCGCCGTCACATCTGGCCAGTGATGTGGGAGACGCAGCTCTCCTATCTCGGGACCAAGCTCGGCCGCGTCGCGATCGCTTATGCGGCACTCGCCTTCCTCGGTCTCGGCGCCGATTCCGGCCGCGCGGATTGGGGGGCGATGATGTTCGAGTACCGGCTGTTCGCCTTCGACCATCCCTGGCTGCTGATCTGGCCGGGGGCGGCGCTGGTCGCGCTCTGCGTCGTCTTGCGCCTGGCGATCGGCGGCGACAACGGCGCGCGGGTGCCGGCGACGCGCGGCGACCTGGCGAGCACCGTCGAGCAGGCGGCAGCACGGCAGCGGGCGCTGCTCGACCCCAGGATAGCCATCACGCGCGAGACTGCTATATAGACGCCGACCCCAACGGAGACCCTCCGCCATGACAACACCCACGCCCCACCTCATCCCCGTCACCGTGCTGACCGGCTATCTCGGCGCCGGCAAGACGACGCTGCTCAACCGCATCCTCACCGAGGATCACGGCAAGAAATACGCGGTGATCATCAACGAATTCGGCGAAGTCGGAATCGACAACGAGCTGATCGTCAACGCCGACGAAGAGATCTTCGAGATGAACAACGGCTGCATCTGCTGCACCGTGCGCGGCGATCTGATCCGTATCATCGGCGGCCTGATGAAGCGCAGCGACAAGCTCGACGGCATGATCATCGAGACCACGGGGCTGGCCGATCCGGCGCCGGTCGCGCAGACCTTCTTCACCGACGACGACGTGCGCGCGAAGACCAAGCTCGATGCGATCGTCACCGTGGTCGACGCCAAGTTCTTCCAGGACCGCCTCAAGGACAGCCACGAGGCCGAGGAGCAGGTCGCCTTCGCCGATGTGATCCTGCTCAACAAGACCGATCTGGTCTCGGCCGAGGAGCTGAAGATCGTCGAGGCGAAGATCCGGGAGATCAACAAATACGCCAAGATCTTTCACACGCAGAACAGCCAGATCGCGCTCGACCAGATCCTCGATCGCGGCGCCTTCGACCTGCAGCGCATCCTCGAGGTCGAGCCGCATTTCCTGCACGACCATCATCACCACGAGCACGACAACGAGATCACCAGCATTTCCGTGACGATCGACGGGCCGGTGAATCCCGAGCGCTTCCGCATGTGGATCTCGGCCGTGCTGCGCGAGAAGGGCCAGGACATCCTGCGCTCCAAGGGCGTGCTCGCCGTCGACGGCGACGATCGCCGCCTGGTGTTCCAGGGCGTGCACATGCTGATGGATTCGAATTTCGGCCAGCCCTGGCGCGAGGCCGACAAGCGCGCGAGCAAGCTCGTCTTCATCGGCCGCAAACTCGACGAGGCGGCGCTGCGGCGCGGTTTCGCGGCCTGCGCGCAGAAGCGCTGAGCCGCGCGCAAGCTCCATGATTTCGGCTCCAGCGGCGAAGGCACCGCCGCAGCGCG
>JANNTF010000991.1:0-2032 GCA_031403455.1 Alphaproteobacteria bacterium
ACGATGTGGCGCAGCGCCAAGCCGAGTGTCGCCGCCCGGTCCTCGGACGCGCGACGGAGCGACTGGTTGATCGCCGAAAAGACCACGCCGATGCGCCGGGCCGTGGGCAGGATCTCGCGCATGTACTCGACAAGCTTAGGCGCGATCTCATCCGAGATCACCGCAAAGCCGGTCATGTTGCCGCCCGGACGCGCCAGGCTCGCGGCATAGCCGCGTTGCACCGGATCGAAGCCGGCGATCGCCACGATCGGGATCATGCGCGTCGCGGCCTGCATCTCCGCGGAGGCGCGTTGGCCGTCGGTGACGACGATTTCGGCGCCGTCGCGGACGATCGCCTGGGCGAGTTCCGGCACCCGCGCGGCGCCGCTGCCGAGATAAAATACGAGCACGACGTCGCGTCCCTCGACATGACCGAGCTCCGCCAGCCGCATGCGAAACGCCGTGAACACGGAGCGCTGCTCGTTCGTCCCCTGCGACAGGATCGCGACGCGCGCCATCCGCCGCGGCCGCTGCTGCGCCCGCGCAACCGGTTGCGCGGACAAGGCCGCAGCACCGCCGAGGCTCACGATGATCGCACGCCGCTTCATTCGATCACCTCGTCGGCGCGCAGCAGGATCGATGATGGAATGGCGATGCCCAGGGTGCGCGCGGTCTTGAGGTTGACGGCGAACTCGAAGAGCGTCGGCCGCTCGATCGGGATCGTCGCCGGATCGCCGCCGCGGAAGATGCCGGCGACCTGATGCGCCATGCGCCGGCGCAGCGCGCCACGGTCGGGCCCATACCCGAGCAGGCACCCGGCCTGCGCCATCCAGGCCCATTCGCAGCTCGTCGGCTGGCCCGCCTCGAGGGCGAGTGCGGCGAGCAGCGCGCCGTCGCGCGCGAATTCCGGATCGGCGCCGATCACCAGCGCCTGCGTGCCGGCCGCGCGCATCGCCGCGAACGCGGCGGGGTAGTCGCTTGGCTGATCGGCGGTGAACAGCTTGACCTCGACGCCCGTGCTCGTCGCCACCACCTGAATCGCGCGCTGGTATGCCGCCTGGTTCGTTGAATTCGACTTCAAGAGCACGGCCACGCGCCGTGCCGCCGGCACCGCCTCGAGCAGGAGCTCCAGCCGCTTCTCGTGCAGCTCGACCACCATGTTGGCGATCCCGGTGACGTTGCCGCCGGGCCGCGCGAAGCTCTCGGCCCAGCCCTGGCCTACAGGCTCGTCGGCGAACATCACGATCGCGACGCTGCTCGTCGCCGCGCGGGCCGAGCGGACCGCAGTTCCGCCGATGGCGATGATCGCGTCCGGCTTGGCGGCCAGCATCTCGCGCACCAGGCCCGGCAGCTCGCTCGGCGCACCGATGCGCGCATCGACGACGAGGTTGCGGCCGTCGATGAAGCCGAGTGTCGCGAGTTCCGGCAGGGTCAGGTCGCGGGTCAATCGCACGGAGTCGACCGTGGGCGCCAGCACGCCGAGCCGGTAGATCCGGTTCGGACTCTGCGCATGCGCCGGCGCCAGCCATTTCGCGCCGACGACCAGCAATGCCGCCAGCATTGCCCGACGTCCACTCATTCGATCACCTCGTCGGCGCGGGCCACCCTGCACGCATGCCCGCAGTCACGCTCAACATCCATCCCTGCCCGCAAAGGCGCAGGGAGCGACGCTGAGTATCCGGAGATCTGCATTGGTTATCTATAGACACGTCGCGCGGGCGAGTCCGTTCGTTGGCGGCGCCAGCTTCCCTTGTACGCGAAACACCGGCCCGCGATGGCACCGGGACTCGTCACCACTGCGGCGGTGAGGCGAGCCGCGAATGAGCTACGCCATTCAAATGTCGTGGCGCCCGTGTCGACGTGCGATAGCAGGGGCGCGCTCGACGGCCGGATCGGGTCGCTGCGTCGAGCCATCCCCTCCTACCGCTTCGCGGCAGGAGGGGATGAGTTGTGTGCTTAGCCTCCACCGCTTGCACGGCTGATGATGCGATCAGCGGTGCGCAGTGCCAGGGCCTGGAGCGTGTTGGTCGGGTTGACGGCGGCGGCGGTGGCG
>JANNTF010000992.1:0-2321 GCA_031403455.1 Alphaproteobacteria bacterium
CGCCTCGCGCTCAGCCTCATGACCGCCATGCTGCTGCTGGGCTGCACGGCCGGGCCGGATTACAGACGCCCCGATGCACCGGTACCCGCGCGCTACAAGGAAGCCGAGGGCTGGAAGCGCGCGACGCCGCGCGAGGCTGGCAGCAACGCCGCGTGGTGGAACATCTACGACGATCCCATCCTCGACTCCCTGGAGCAGCGGATCGATACCTCCAATCAGACCCTGCGCGCCGCGGAGGCGTCGTTTCGCGAGGTCCGCGCCCTGGCGCGCGGTGCACGGGCGGGATTGTTCCCGATCCTCGGCGTCGATGCGAATGGGCAACGCGCAGGCGGTTCCGGCAGTTCGGGAAGTTCGAGCAGCGGCCTGCGACGCACCACGACCACGGGAGATCGCTTCGAGATCAGCGGCAGCGCGGCGTGGGAGATCGATCTCTGGGGTCGCGTGCGCCGTGGCATCGAGAGCGGCGCGACGGCCGCACAGGCCAGCGCCGGCGATATCGCCGCCGTGCGCCTGTCGCTGCAGATCGAACTCGCCAACGCCTATCTCCAGCTGCGCATCGCCGATGAGCTGAAGCGGCTCTTCGACACGGCCGCAGTGGCCTACGCGCAGTCGCTGCGCATCGCGACCAACCAATACGCCGCGGGGATCGTCCCGCGCTCCGATGTCCTGCAGGCGCAAACGCAGCTCGAGACGACCCGCGCCCAGGCGATCGGCGTCGGCGTGCAGCGCGCAACGCTCGAACACGCGATCGCCCTGCTGGTGGGCCAGCCGCCGGCGGCGTTCGCGATCGCGCCCGCGCCGCTGCGGCAGCGCATCCCCGACATGCCGCTGGACCTGCCATCCGAACTGCTCGAAAGGCGGCCCGATATCGCCGCCGCCGAGCGCCGCATGGCATCGGCAAATGCGCAGATCGGCGTCGCCGAGGCGGCGTTCTTCCCGACCATCTCGCTCACCGGTTCCGCCGGATCGCTGGCCAGCCGGGTGAGCGATCTCGGGCGCGCCGGGACCTCGCTCTGGTCGTTCGGGTTCGATATCGCGCAGACGATCTTCGATGGCGGCGCGCGCAGCGCCGAGGTCGAACGCACGCGCGCCGCCTGGGATGTCGCCGTCGCGAATTACCGGCAAGTGGTGCTGATCGGCTTCCAGCAGGTCGAGGACCAGATCGCCGCGTTGCGCATCCTCGCGCAGCAGGCCGAGGTGCAGGCGCTCGCCGTACGTGCGGCGCGCGAGGCCGAGCGCCTCGCCCTGAACCAGTACCAGGCCGGCACGGTCGCCTTCACCACCGTGATCACCGCGCAGACCGCGCGGCTCGGCAACGAACAGACGGCACTCGCGGTGCTGCAAAGCCGGCTGCTCGCCACCGCGAATCTCGTCGGCGCGCTGGGCGGCGGCTGGAGCGGCGATCAGCTGCCGGCCAGCGACCGCCTCTATGCGGTGCCGTCGTTCGATCCCGACGCGCCGAAGCCGTCGGACCCGGCGCCGAGCTTCTGGTCCGGGTTCGGTCGAGCGCTGCGCGGCCTCATCGCGAAGTAACCGACGTGATCGACGCTATTGCTCTTCCGGTGGCTTGACGTCGCGGAAAATCCACAGCAGCGCGATGTCGTAGATGATCTTCAAGATGCCGCAGATGATCAGCGGCCAGGCGACGAGGCCCGCGGCGAAGAGCACACCTGCGAGCGCCGGGCTCGCGGCCGCAGCCAGGCTTCGCGGCACTGAAGTGACGCTCGCCGCGGCGGATCGCTCCGCTGGCGTCACCACCGCCATCACGTAGGACGATCTGGTCGGCACATCCATCTGCGAGAGCGCCGCGCGAACGAGCAGCAGCGCCAGCGCGGCCTCGAGGTTCGGGACGAGCGCCGCCGCGATCAAGCACAGGCTCGACGGCACATGCGTATAGACCATCGTGTTGATCAGGCCGATGCGCCGGGAGAGCCATGCGGCGACGGGAAACGAGAATGCGGAGAGCACGCCAGTCCAGAAGAAGAACAATCCGGCCGCCGCAAGCGAGATCTGGAATTTGTGGAACAGCCAGAGCGCGACCAGCGATTGCACGGCGAAGCCGCCGGCGAAGGAATCGATGCTGAACAGAGCCGCCATCTTGTAGACGATGCGGCGCGATGGCCCGAGCGCCGCACCGCGTCCCGCGCCGCCGGGCGCCACATCGCGTGGCAGGCGCGCGTAGAGGATCCCGCCGGCGATTCCGAGCGCGGCATAGACGACGAACATGGATTTGAGCGCCGTATTCTGTGACATGCCCATCCGGGCGAGAGCATCCGGACTTCCCGACGCCAGCGCGCCGGCGGCCGCGGCGAGCGCGCCGA
>JANNTF010000993.1:0-2447 GCA_031403455.1 Alphaproteobacteria bacterium
TTTCCTGGATGTCTGCGCAGGCAAGGCCAAGCCTCTGGTCGATATCGAGGACGGCCGGCGTGCCCTGCAGCTGGCCGAAGCGGCCAATGAGAGCGTTAAGACAAAACGGGCGATCGCCGTGTGAGGGGCGAGTCAGGCCGCGGCGGAGGGTGAGCGCGCGAGGATCCGTTCGACCGGAAGCTTCACCGTGACGGTCGTGCCGACCCCGGCCTCGCTCGCGATCTCGAGCGAGCCGTCATGCAGTTCGACCAGCGCCTTCGAGAGCGGCAGCCCGAGGCCCGTGCCCTCGTGCTTGCGTGCCAGCGACGAATCGACCTGACCGAATGCCGCCATCGCGATCGGAATGTCCTCGGGCGTCATGCCGATCCCGGTATCGGAGATTCGGATGTCGAGTGTCGATCCATTATCGACCACAGCGACCTTCACCCGCCCTCCCGGCTTGGTGAACTTGATCGCGTTCGTGAGGAGATTGATGAGGACCTGTTTCAGCTTGCGCTCGTCCGCCCACAGGACAACGCCTTCGGCCGCGACAGTGGATTGCACCGCGATGTCGGCCTGTTGCGCGCGGCCCGAGACGAGCCGGATACAGGCGCCGATTGTCGTGCCGAGCGGGAATCGCGTCTCCATCAGATCGAGTTTCCCCGCCTCGATCTTCGACAGGTCGAGAATGTCGTTGATGAGGTCCAGGAGGTGCCGACCGCTGGTCCAGATGTCATAGGCGTATTCGCGGTACTGCACCGACCCGACGGCGCCGAACAATTCGTCCTTCATGATCTCGGAGAAACCGATCACGGCATTCAACGGACTGCGGAGTTCGTGGCTCATATTGGCCAGGAATTCCGACTTCGTGCGGTTCGCGCGCTCGGCCTCGTCGCGCAGCGTCGAGAGTCCACCCGCCAGTTCGGAGAGCTGCGCGGATTGGGCCTCGAGCCGAGCCTGCATGTCCTCGAGCTCGGCGACGCGCGACGCGAGCGAACGCTCCTGCTGCATGAGGAGGGTGACGTCGGTCAAAGTGATCAGCAATCCGCCGTCCCTGAGATTCGAGTGCTCGACGCGCATCTCGCGTCCATCCGCGAACCGCAGCACGACGTTGTTGCCATCCTTGAAGGCCGCGAGCCGCGATGGGATCCAGTCGGTGCCGGCCAGCTGATCGCCACCGACGACCACACCGCGCTCGACCGATGCGCAGACGATCTCCTCGAATGGCGTGCCGGCGCGCAGCACATCCTCGACGGAGGCGAGCAACCGCCGGTAC
Organism: Alphaproteobacteria bacterium; assembly: GCA_031403455.1. GTDB lineage: Bacteria > Pseudomonadota > Alphaproteobacteria > CACIAM-22H2 > CACIAM-22H2 > CAIOSQ01. Next base: position 1,256 of record JANNTF010000993.1, read on the forward strand.
TGCGCGTTGCAGGCGACGAAACGACCATCGCGATCGAGCACGCAGGCGCCGTTCGGGAAGACTTGAAAGATCTCCCATAGGCTTGCGCTGGAGAGCGCAGGCTGTGGCATCGTGTCGAATCCCGATTCCGGCATCGCCGAAACCTACGGCCGCGAGGGTTAAACCGCGGTTTACCGCCCCGTGACTTCACCCATTCTTCACGAGGCGCGTGGGGTTTCCGATGGCGGATCCGCCTGCCGCGCGCGACGCTGCAGGAGGATGGAGACGGGAATGCTCAGCAGATAGGCGGTGCCGACGATGACGAAGGTCGTCCAAGGCGCACTTGCCAGCGCGCCCGCCACGAGCGCAGCGAGGATCAGCGCAGGAAGCATGAAGCTGCGCGACACATTCAACTGCTTGACCGAGAAAGTCGGCACGCGGCTGACCATCAGCACGCCCACGCCGATCAGCACGCCGGCGCAGAATCCGGGTCGGTCGACCACGCCAGGTCCGAACTCGAACGTCAGCATGAGCGGCAGCACCGCGAGCCCCGCACCGGCCGGGGCGGGCACGCCGGTGAAGTAGTGCCGTGCCCAGGGTGGCGGGTTCGGGTCGCCGAGCATCGTGTTGAACCGCGCTAGGCGCAGCGCGCAGCAAACCGCATAGAACAAGGCCGCGACCCAGCCGAGGCCGCCCAGCCCCTGGGCGCTCCAAAGATAGATGATGAGCGCCGGCGCGACGCCGAAACTCACGAAATCGGACAGCGAGTCGAGTTCGGCGCCGAATTTCGACGTCGCGTTCAACAGGCGCGCCATGCGGCCGTCCAGTCCGTCGAGAATGCCGGCGATGATGATCGCCGCGACGGCATGCTCCCACCGTCCGAGAATGGCAAAACGCACGGCCGTGAGGCCCGCGCAGAGAGCGCCCACCGTGAGCACATTTGGGATCAGACTGTTCATGCCGCGCGCGCGCAGCCGCGACCGCCTGAGGCGCGAACTCGGCGGCACGAGGGGTTCGCCGCCCATGTCAGCGGACCTCCCCGATGCGCTGAGTCTCCTGCCGATCCAGATCCGCCAGCACGCTTTCGCCCGCGATCATGCGCTGGCCAACGACGACAAGCGGCACCACGCCGGCCGGCAGATAAACATCCACCCGGCTACCGAATCGGATGAGGCCATAGCGCACGCCGGCGCGCGCGATCGCCCCGGTGCCG
>JANNTF010000994.1:0-2531 GCA_031403455.1 Alphaproteobacteria bacterium
CCCGAGGGTCGCGCAACCCGCGAAAAACCTTCTTGAACTTTCCCATCCGACCCCGCCTTCTCTTTCGGAGCCGTCCTCAGAATCCATCGCCCAAGCCAATGCAATACAAAATGAAAAACCATATGCGATTCCCCTGCCTTGCGGGGGAGGGTTGGGGCGGGGGGCGACGCAGCGCAAAACGACCAAAGCCGGAGATGGTCCAGAATTTTTCTTCCGGAGAGAATTTCACTTGAGAGTCACGGGTGCCGGGGCTCGGTCTCCGGTTGTTGCGTCACGCCACATCGCCGCGCGGCGTCGCACCGGATCCAGCAGCGACCAGTCGCCCTGCTCCAGCGTGCGCCCTCCAGGAAATGGTGGCCGCGGCTCGTGTCCGAGTGAGCGGACCACGCGATCGTCACGGTAGTAGCAGCGCAGAACGACGCGCTCGAGCACCGCCGGCCCGGGCCCGCCGGCGGCGCGGTAGGCGGCGGCGATCGCCTCGCGCCGGTGCGCTTCGATGCGTGCGATGTGCGCGCCGGCGAGAAGCGTGAGCGCCGCCAACGCCGCGCGCACCGCGGCGATTTCGCGCCCCAGGCTTGCCAGGATGTCGGCGAAGACGATGGCGTCGTCGGCGCCGGGCACGCCGTATTCCGCGCTCGCGGGCACCATCAGGCCGGCGATGCAGCGCAGGTCGTCGACCTCGTCGGCGGTCAGGGTGTCGCTGTCCATCGCGGCCTCAATCGAACAAATTCGCCAGGCGCTGCTTCATCTGGTCCGCGATGTAGAGCGCCAGTGCCTGGATCGTGGCGGTCGGATTGACGCCACCTGACGTGACGAAAACGCTGCCATCGACGATGAAGAGATTCTTCACGTCGTGGCTGCGTCCCCAGGCGTTCACCACGGAGCGCGCGGGATCGTCGCCCATGCGCGCGGTGCCCAGGAGATGACCCGGTGTGTTCAGCACCGTGCGCGACGTGAAGATGTTCGATGCGCCCGCCGTGACGAGGATCTCCTCGGCGCGCGCGATGGCGTGCTCCATCATGCGCCGGCTGTTCTCGCTGATCGTGTAGTCGATCCTCGGGGCGGGAATGCCGTTGCTGTCCTTGAGGACGGGGTCGAGAGTCACCTGGTTGTGGGCCTCCGGCAGATCCTCGCAGCCGATCCCGATCACCAGCCGGTGCCGGTACAAGCGACGGAAAACGCGGTGATGCTCGTTTCCCCAGGGCAGCCTTCCCGCCGCCGCACTGGTGACGGCCTCGTTCACCGGGCCGGTGCCGCGGGTCAAGGCCAGCATGTAGCCGCGCACGAAGTCGCGCGCCGGATCGGTCTCGTAGAATTGCTGGCTGCAGAGCGCCATCATCGGGCCGTGGTCGCCGTCGAGCTCGTCGTCGACATAGCCCCCGACCTGCGGCCAGGGATGCAGCATCAGGTTTCTGCCGACGAGGCCGCTGGAATTGGCGAGCCCATGGGGAAAGCGCGACGAAGCGCAATTGAGCAGCAGGCGCGGCGTGCCCACGCCATTGCAGGCGAGGATGACGATCTCCGCCGGCTGGAACTGCTCGACCCCGTTCTCGTCGTAGTAGATCGCGCCGGACGCCATGCCCTGCGCGTTAATGGTGATCTCGCGCACCCGGCAACGCGGGCGCAACTCCACGCCGGCGCGGATCGCCTGCGGCCAATAGGTGATGTCGGTGCTCGCCTTCGCGCCCTGGGCGCAGCCGGGCGTGCAATGGCCGAGATTGATGCAAGGGGCGCGCCCGTCATATTCACTCGTCGCGATCGCCGTGAAGGACGGCCACCAATGCCAGCCGAGCTTGTTCATCGCCTTGGCATAGCGCTCCCCGGTCTTGCCGAGCGGCAGCGGCGGCATCGGCGGTTCGCGCTTCGGTCCGGACGGATCGCCGGCGAGGCCCGAGACCCCCATCCTGCGATCATTCTCGTCGAAGAACGATTCCAGCGTCGCATAGTCGATCGGCCAGTCCTCCGCGACACCGTCCAGGCTGCGCACCCGAAAATCCGAGGGATGGAATCGTGGAAAATGTGCGGAGTATAGAATCGTGCCGCCGCCGACGCCGTTGTAGTTGACGATCTTCATCGCCGAGTTGGAATCGTTCACGGGGTAGTCGGCCTTGCCCGCGCGCTGGTTCGGGTGGAGGGCGAAATCGCTCCACTGCCGCGCCTCCCAGTCGCGACCATTGGCGGGATAGTCGCCCGGCTTCACCCAGTCGCCCTGTTCCAGGCACAGGATGCGCATCTTCGTCTCGGCAAGACTCCAGGCGACGGCAGCACCCGACGCACCGGCGCCGATGATCAGGACATCGACGATCGCCCTCACGCCGATCTCCCAGCCGCAACCGGCACGGCCGATGCTTGGCCCCCATCGAGGCGGCGAGGGCACCGGCGCTTGCGACATTGGGTGTCGATCATGCCCGGCAGCTTGACCGGCTTGGCTGTGGATTGTCGCCCCTCCTCGAGTCGAGCTACGGGATGCACACATCTTCCGGGCTCACGCCAGCCGGTACTCGTCGCCCCTCCTCGACTCGAGGAGGGGC
>JANNTF010000995.1:0-2862 GCA_031403455.1 Alphaproteobacteria bacterium
GCTTGTTCCAGCCCTCGGCATAATCGGGCGTCTGCTTGACGATCGCATCGAACACGCCGAGTGCCGCCGGCAGATTGCCCGACGCCATCGCGCCGACGCCGAGTTGCATCAAGCTGTTGGCGGCGGGGCCGCCGCCCTGCAGCCAGGCCTGCCAGATCTGGCCTTCGATCGTTTGCGCCTCGGCGGCGTTTTGGGTCGTCTTGAGCCGTTCGAAGAGCGGGTCGAGCGCCGGATCGGCGGCCCGTCCCGGAGCGATGATCGCGATCACCAGAGCGAACGCGATCGAGAGAATTCGCATGCGGCGCATGTCGAGACACTAGGCCAGGACGCCGCGCCCGGGCAATCCTCGCGGTGGCGATTTGCCCCGCGATCTGCCGGCGCCCATGCCGCCTTCGGGTACAAGAGGGACGCGATCACGGATCGGGAGACTGCGATGAACGAGACCGGCTACTTCGCCGCAACTTATGAGGAGGCGCGGGGCAAGTTCCTGGCCGCCGCAGCGGCCAGTGGCGCCACGATCGCGACGACCCAGCATCCGCTGCGCGGGCCGATCGGTGAACGGCTGTTCTGCGACGTGGCCATGCTGGGCAATCCGGGTGCCGTCAAAGCGATCGTCTCGATCTCGGCAACCCATGGAGTCGAAGGGCATTGCGGCTCGGGCGCTCAGGTCGCGACGCTGCGCGAGCGCCTCTATGCGCAGCTGCCGGCCGATACCTGCGCAATCCTGATCCACGCGATCAATCCGCATGGCTTCGCCTGGAGCCGCCGCGTGACCGAGGACAATGTCGACCTCAACCGCAACTTCGTCGATCACCACAGGCCGTATCCGGCGAATGCGCCCTACGATGAATTGCGCGCCGCGATCTGCCCCGCACAATGGGATCCCGCCACGCGCGCCAACTCCCGTCTTGCGCTCGAGGCCTATGCCAAGGCGCACGGCCCGATGAAGCTGCAGCAGGCCATCTCCGGCGGCCAGTTCAGCGATCCGCTCGGCGTGTTCTTCGGCGGCCATGCGCCGACCTGGTCGAATCGGATGTTGCGCACGATCTTCGCGCGTCTCGGCACGCACGCGCGCGACATCGCGGTGATCGATTATCACACCGGCCTCGGTCCCTACGGCTATGGCGAGGTCATCGCGCCGTACTCGAGCCGCGATGCGGCGTTCATGCGCGCCAGTTCGTGGATCGGTGCCGATGAGGTGACCTCGCCCGATGTCGGCACCTCGACCTCGGCGCCGCTGGTCGGGACGAACCAAGCCGGCATGCAGCAATCCGCGAAGGAGTCGCGCGTCACCATGGTCGCGCTCGAATACGGGGTGAGACCGCTCGATGTCACGCTGGACGCCGTGCGTGGCGATGCGTGGCTGCACGCGCATGGCGATCTCGGCTCGACACAGGCGCGCGAGCTCAAGGCGCATATCCGCGACACGTTCTACGGCGACGAGCCGCGCTGGAAGTCGATGATCGTCGCGCGTGGCTTGGACATCACGCGGCGCATGCTGGCCGGGCTCGCGAAATCCTGAGTCCGGCTCAACTCGCCGGCAGGAAGCCCTCGACCGAGAGATAGCGTTCGCCGGTGTCGTAGTTGAAGCCGAGCACGCGCGCGCCGGCCGGCAGCTCCGGCAATTTCTGTTTGATCGCGGCCAGCGTCGCGCCCGAGGAGATGCCGACCAGCATGCCTTCCAGGCGCGCCGCCTGGCGCGCCATCTCGCGCGCCGACTCGGGATCGACCTGGATGACGCCGTCGAGCAGCGCGGTGTGCAGATTCGCCGGGATGAAGCCGGCGCCGATGCCCTGGATCGGATGCGGCGCCGGCTTGCCGCCGGAGATCACCGGCGACAGCGTCGGCTCCACGGCGAAGACCTTGAGCTTGGGGAATTTCGCCTTCAGCACCTGCGCAGTCCCGGACAGGTGCCCCCCGGTGCCGACGCCGGTGATCAGCGCATCGAAACCTTCGGGGAAGTCGGCGAGGATCTCGCGCGCCGTCGTCTCGACATGGACCTTGATGTTCGCAGGATTCTCGAATTGCTGCGGCACCCATCCACCCGGCGTCTCGGCGACGAGTTCAACGGCCCGCTCGATCGCACCCTTCATGCCCTTCTCGCGCGGCGTGAGGACGAACTCGGCGCCATAGGCGAGCATCAGACGGCGACGCTCGATCGACATCGAATCCGGCATGACGAGAATGATGCGATAGCCCTTCACCGCGGCGACCATCGCGAGACCGATGCCTGTGTTGCCGCTGGTCGGTTCGATGATCACGCCGCCAGGCTTCAGCTTGCCCGTCGCCTCGGCGTCCTCGATCATCGATAGCGCGATGCGATCCTTGATCGAGCCGCCCGGATTCGCGCGCTCCGACTTGATCCACACCTCATGCGTGGCGCCGAACAGCCGGTTGATCCGGATATGCGGCGTATTGCCGATGGTCTCGAGGATCGAGCGCGCTTTCATCAGAGCCTCCGAGGTTTGAGCGATCAGGCTAGGCGCGTTACCCGGCCGTCACGCACAAGAATTTCTTGTGACCGCTTCAAGCGATCGCGCCCGGCTTCGGTCCACCGGTCGCCCAGTCGAGCAATTCGACCGTATGAACGACGGGGGTCCGCGTGCCGCTGGCGAGCTGGGTCATGCAGCCGATATTGCCTGCCGCGACCACGTCCGGCGCCACGCGCGCGATGTTGGCCAGCTTGCGCGTCTTGAGCTCGCCCGCGATTTCCGGCTGCAGCAGATTGTAGGTGCCTGCCGAGCCGCAGCAGAGATGCCCCTCCGGCACGTCCTTCACCTGGAAGCCCGCGGCGACGAGGAGCGCCTTGGGCAGGGTCGTGATCTTCTGGCCGTGCTGCAGCGAGCAGGCGCTGTGATAGGC
>JANNTF010000996.1:0-5182 GCA_031403455.1 Alphaproteobacteria bacterium
CCGTGGCGGCCGATGCCATTGCATCGACGCTTCAGGAGGCGCTCGACGGCTGGGAGTCGATTCGGGCAAGCCTCGAGTTGCTCTCGAGCGAACTCGAAGCGGATAGATTGCGCGAAGCTTTCGATCTCGACATGACGCGTCTCGCCGCGCCGCTGCCGCGGCCATTTGGTTGGATCGACAGCAGCGTCTATCTCAATCATATGGAACTGGCGCGGCGGCTGCGCGGCGCGACCGTGCCGGAGGCCTACCGACGTGAACCGCTCATGAGTGCACGCGTCTCGGCGCCATTCGGTGCGGCGACCGACGATGTGCCGCTACCGCCGGGCGATGTCGGACTCGATCTCGAAGGCGAGGTAGGCGTCATCGTCGATGACGTGCCGGCCCGGACACCGCTCGCGCGAGCCGGCTCCCACATCAAGCTGTTGACCCTGGTGAACGACGTCAGCCTGCGCAGCGTATTCGCGCGCGAAGTCGCAGAAGGCAAGACGACCTATCACGGCAAAGCGATCCCGGTGATGGCGCCAATTGCCGTGACACCGGACGAGCTCGGACCCGCGTGGGACGGCGGATGTGTCGCACTACCGATCGTTTGCCACGTGAACGAAACGCTCCTCGGACGACCCCATGCCGGAGTCGACATGTCCTTCGACTTTCGTCAGATCGTCGCCGAAGCGTGCAAATCCCGGCAGCTCAGCGCCGGAACCGTGCTGGGCGCGGGAACCATCTCCAATCGCGATCCGGCAGTCGGCTCCGCCTGCATCGCCGAACGACGCATGCTCGAAACGCTCGCACATGGAACGCCGCGCACGCCCTATCTCGGCATCAATGACCGGATCCGCATCGAGATGTTCGATGCGCACGGCCACAGCATCTTCGGCGCGATCGCACAGCGCGTCACGCTCGCTCCCTGAGCCCTCGCGCTACCGCGCCGGAGAGATCTGCATCGCGGTGAGAAACGTGTCGATGCGCGGGCGAAAGGCGAGGTGCTGACGAGTCGCATAGGCATATCGATGCTGCACGATGGCGAGCACAGCATGGTCTTCCTTCATCACGATGCTGCTCGCTTTTTGTATCAGGGCGCGCCGCGCATCATCATCGATCGTGCGAAATGCTTCGCCCATGAGCCGGTCCACATCGGCATTCGAGTAGCCCGAAATGTTGATCTGTCCGTTTCCCTTCGCCAGGTCGCGGGTCATCGCCAGAATGCGGACTGAATAGGACATCTGCCCGATATACGGGCAGGCGTTGGTGACGTAGGCGCTGTACTCGAGCTTGTTGCGTCGAGAATAGAACATCGACCCGGCCACGCTTTCCACCTTCGTGCGCACGCCGACGCGCGTCCACATCGAGCCGATTGCCTGGGCGAGTTCGGAGTCAGCCGGAAAGAGCCCATTGGGCGAGTGGAGCGTGATGCCGAACCCGCTGGGATATCCGGCCTCACTCAGCAGCTTGCGGGCCTGGTCGGGATCGAAGGCATCTGGCTTGGCGTCCGGCGTCGCCGCGAAGAGCGTCGGCGCGCCAAGCTCGGCCGCCGATTCGGCCAGACCCGACAGCGTTCGCTGCGCGATCGCCTCGCGGTTGATGGCAAGCGAGAGCGCCTTGCGGACACGAGCATCCCGCAACGGGTTCTTCCCGCCAGCATTGGTGATGGTCGCCGACGGCTCGTGCTGATCCAGAGCGAGATAGGTGAAGAAGCAGGCGTCACCGACAGTGACTCGCACTTTGGGGTCGGCGCGAAGCCGGTCGAGGCTCTCACCAGGGACGATCGCTGCATCGATGTCGCCAGCGAGGATGGCCGCCGCACGTGTCGCGTCCGATGCGATCACTTTCAGCGTGACCGAATCCCAATCCGCCTTCTTGCCCCAATAGTTGGGGTTCGCCGCCACTGCCATGCCTTCGTTCGGCGTGAAGCTGACGAAGCGATAGGGCCCGGTCCCAACGAGGCCATTGCCCGAGTTGAGCTGAGCCGTGGTCTTGCCTTCAGGCGCCGGGCCGCTCGCCGCCACGTGAGACAAGATGAGGACCTGGCTGAGCTCGATGGGCAATTCCGCATTGGGTACCGACGTGCGAAATCGAATCGTATGAGGATCGACGACGATCGTCTCCGCGATGCTCCTGACGAAGATCGCGAATGACGAGGGGCTATTCGGAACGAGCGACACGCGCTTGTACGTGAAGACGACGTCGGCCGCCGTGAAGTCGGAGCCGTCGTGGAACTTGACGCCCTGCCGAAGTTTGAACTCCCAGGTCGTGTTGTCGATCGCTTTCCATGACGTGGCGAGCGCCGGGCGCAGCGTCCGGTCACCTTCCATCGACACGATTGGTTCAAGGACATGTGACAGTGGCGACGTATTCTGACTGGCGTAGTGGAAATGAGGGTCCATGCTGGTCGGCGTGACATTCAATCCGATCGTCAAACTCGCAGCATTGGCACTCGCGCCGAAACCGACGGCGCACGCCAGGGCGAACGACCAGCACCGGGCCACGCGCAGGATGTGCCCGCGAACATGAGACAGATCCGACCCGCACAACTCGAAAATCCTCGCCCGCATCACCGTTCCTCCCGCTGGATAGATCGGATCAAGTGTCCGCATCCCGGCATTGTGTCCGTTTGAAAAGACGCTATCGGTGAGACCGCGACGTGTCAATCGGCCGGCCTTCTCGTCCGATCCGATGTGTCCGAATGTTGGCTATTCGTCCGCATGGTGAGATAGTCGATCCGTCGCGACGAAATCTCTGAAACCCAAACAAGGTGGATGAATGCTACGGCTCGACGGAAAAGTAGCGATCGTCACCGGCGCCAGCCGCGGTCTCGGCGCTTCGACCGCGCGCCTCTTCGTGGAGATGGGCGCCTCGGTTGTCCTCTGCGACGTGCTCGATGATCGCGGCGCAGGGCTCGCCAAGGAACTTGGCGACAGGGCAATTTTCCAGCATCTCGACGTCACGAACGCGCAGGATTGGGAGATGGCCGTCGCGGTAGCGGAGCGGCGCCATGGCCGCCTCGACATCCTGGTCAACAACGCCGGGATCAACATCCGCGCCGGGATCGCCGACGTCGCCCTCGATGACTGGAACCGCGTTCTGGCCGTGAATGTCGGCGGCGCGCTGCTCGGCATCAAGGCGGCGACGCCTGCAATGCGCCGTTCGGGTGGTGGCGCGATCGTCAATGTCGCCTCGGCCGCTGCGCTGCGCGCCAGCACGTCCGCCGCCTACACCGCGAGCAAATGGGCATTGCGCGGGGTCAGCAAAGTGGCAGCGCTCGAATATGCCTCCTGGGGCATCCGTTCGAACACGGTCTGCCCGGGTGTCGTCCCGACGGAGCTGAACGCCGGGCAGGCCTACGTCACCAGCGTCGTCGCGAAGATCCCGATGGGCCGCAACTGCACGCCGGAGGAGATCGCCAACGCCGTGCTGTTCCTGGCGTCCGACCAATCGAGCTTCATCACCGGCGCAGATATTCCCGTCGATGGCGGTCTCACCGTCGGCACGACGCGCTGACTACTTGGATCAGACATGATTCCCAACGACGGAGAGTGACGATGATCGAGTCCTCGAATGCGCCTGCCGATCGCGCCGCCCAGCGCGTGCCGATCGCCGCGATCACCGGAGGGCGTCGAGGAATAGGTCGCGCCGGCGCGGGGGCTCTCGCACGCGCTGGATTCGACGTGATCGTCGTCGACCTCGAACACGACGACGACACGACCGCGACCCTCGCCGAGATCACAGCTGCCGGCAGGCAAGGCCGGTTCCTTCGCGGCGATATCGCAGAGATCGCCAAGCGCGATCAGCTGGCCGACGCGATCTTCGGCGCGTTCGGTACACTCGATTGCCTCGTGAACAATGCCGGCGTGTTCGCCGATCGCCGGGGCGCCGACCTGCTGGAGGTGACACCGGAAAGCTACGACCGGGTCATGAACGTCAATCTCCGCGGTACTTTTTTTCTGACCCAGGCGATCGCGCGGCGCATGGTCGCCGAGGTCGACCAGCCACGTCCGCTCGGACGCAGCATCATCACGATCACTTCAGGAGTCGTGGGTCGGCCCCGGATGGATCTTCCCGAGTACTCATTCTCGAAGACCGGACTGTCCCTGATGTCTCAAGCCTTCGCCCTTCGGCTTGGTCGGCACGGCATCAACACCCACGAGATCCGTCCGGGAGTCACCCGCACCGGCATGAGCCGCGACGTATGGGACACGTATGATCAGCTCATCGCAGAAGGACGATTCCCGATCGGCCGCATCGGACAGCCCGAGGATGTCGGCAAGGCCATCGTGTTGCTCGCGACCGGCTGGCTCGCCTACAGCACGGGCGGTCACATCTACGTTGATGGTGGATTTCACATTCCAGCGTCGCAGGTCACGCGCAGGGATCCTCCGACGCGGGGCGTCTGATCGCGGAAGCTTCGATCCATGCACTACGATCCCGCGCTCGGCAACCACAACTTGGCACACGACCCGTTTCTTGCTCTGGTCGTGCCGAGGCCGATTGGATGGATATCGACCGTCGATCGCGCCGGCACCGTGAACCTCGCGCCGTACAGCTTCTTCAATGCGATCTCGAGCAAGCCCCCCTTCGTTCTGTTCTCCAGCTACTCACTGAAGGATTCGCAGCGCAACGCCGAGCAGACCGGCGAGTTCGTCGTCAATATGGCGACCTACGATCTGCGCGAGGAAGTCAATGCGACCTCGGCACCGGTCGCACCCGAGATCGACGAAGCTGCGATGATGGGGCTCGAGATGATGCCGTCGATCGCGGTCACGACGCCACGCGTCAAACGTGCGCCGGTGGCACTCGAATGTCGCTACGCCAAGACCGTGTCGTTGACGGATCGCGCAGGCCAGCCATGTCGGGCAGCGATCGTGATCGGTGAGGTCGTCGGCATCTATGTTGACGACGCGGTGATCGTCGATGGCAGGGTGGACATCCGCGCGCTCAATCCGATCTCACGACTTGGCTACACCGATTACGGCACGATCGGGACTGTGTTCAGCCTGCCGCGACCGGGCTGACGGCTCAGCGCGCCGGGCCGGACAGGCCGAGCAGCATCGGATGGTCGGATCGAACGAGAATTTCCTCGATCTGCTGAGCGCAGCGCAGCAGAACCGGCAGCACCCGCTTGATCATGTCTGCTTTGGTCATCCGGCCGGAATGTGCACCGACGCTCAGACCCGCCACCGCCGCG
>JANNTF010000997.1:0-1803 GCA_031403455.1 Alphaproteobacteria bacterium
GCGATGCCGCGCAGCGGGCGATCCTGCAGCAGGTTCGGCGCGGTCACGTCCCGGCCTTGCGCGCCGTGCGCACGCGCAGACGCTCGTACAGGATCAGATAAAGGCCGCTGGCGACGATCAGCGCCGCGCCGACGAAGACCCGCGTGCCAGGCCACTCGTCCCAGATCGCCCAGCCGAAAGCGATCGCCAGCGGCAATTCCAGGTACTGGAACGGAGTGATCGCGGCGACCGGGGCGAGGCGCACCGCCCGCAGCATCAGCCATTGCGCGGTCACCAGGAGCACGCCGAGCACGAAGCAGAGCCCAAGACTGCGCGAACCCGCCGGCGCCCAGAAGAACCCGATGATGAGCGAGAAGCCGAGCAGCGTGAGGGTGTTGAGATAGATCATGATCGTGCCGTCCGACTCGGTGGTCGCCAGACTCCGGACCAGCACCTGTGCGAAGGCCCAGCCGAACGCGGCAATCACCGGCAGGATCGCCACGGGCGCCAGGCCGATTGCGCCGGGATCGACGATCACCAGCGTACCGAGAAAGCCGAGCAGCACCGCCGCCCAGCGATGCGTGCCGACGGGCTCCCTCAGCATCGGCAGCGACAGGGCGGTGACGAACAGCGGCGCGGTGAAGCCGAGCGCGACCACGGTCGCCAGCGGCATGACGCGCAGCGCATGGAAGAAGCACAGCACCGACATGAACATCGCCGCCGCCCGCACCACATGCGCGCCGGCGCGCTGCGTGCGAAACAGCGCCAAACCGCCCTGACGATGGAAATACGGCAGCAGCACCAGCATCACGACCGCCGCGCGCAGAGCCAGCATCTGGACGACGTGCATCTCGCCGACCACGAGCTTCGAGACGACATCGATGCCCGCGAGCGCAAGCACGCCGCCAACCATGTGAAGGATTCCAGCGAGCGGGCGATCATGGATCCCCACCGAGGACGACGGCGCAGATGACATGTCAGGCGAAGCACCCGGTTCAGGAGATCACGGTGCAACCTGCCTGAAAACCGCCGCTTGCGACCAGCACGCTTCGCGCCCTGCCGAGGCGCGGCTGCCATGCGATCACGCGATGGCGCGCAACTCGCCCACGACAGAGGGAGCCGGCACGGGCCCAATCGCCGGCAACAACAGGCTTGCCTTCAACGCCGCCTCGGTCCGATTGCGCGCACCGATCTTCTTGAAGATGGCGCGCAGATGGATCTTCACGCGATTCTCATCGACGCCGATGAAGTTGCCGATCCGGCGATTGGTTTCACCCAAGCGGATATGGGTGAGGATGCAGGTCTCGCGATCCGTGAGTTCGCCCGGCATCGATGCCGCGACACCGAGCGGCTGTGTCCGCACCGGCACGGTCCGCGCCGCGCCGTCGCCGATCGCCAGCAGCGCCGCGGTCGACATGTAGCTCGAGCCAGCCGCGACGATCTCGATCACGCGTGCGGCATGACGCGCGCAACCGCCCCAGGCCAGCACGGCCCGCGCGCCGGCCCGCGCCGTCTCGGCCTCCAGCGCCGGATCGATCTCGACGGTGATCGCGATCAGCCGCGCCTCGGGACGATCGAGATGCAGCTCGGCGAAACCTTCCACCGGCTCCAACCCGTACAGCGCGTTATCGACGAGGACCAGCGGCGGCAACCCCGCGGCGCGAAGCCGCGCACGCAGCGCGACGAGCGACGTGATGGTCTCGGCCTCGACCCGACGCGTGAGCGCGGCGGAAAGTCGCCGCACGAATGCCTGGGCATCGATGATCTGATTGGTGGCGATGGCGAGACGGATCGGTTTGGACATCGGTTCCCTGCCTCTGTGTG
>JANNTF010000998.1:0-8482 GCA_031403455.1 Alphaproteobacteria bacterium
GTGTGCAAGTCAATCATGTAATTGAAAAGCGCTCGTTGAAGCCTGGCACCCCAACCCTGGCGGCAACGTGCGCGTCGGCATGGAGGACAGCCTCTACGCCGGCAAGGGCAAGCTCGCCGAGTCCAACGCCGAACAGGTCCGCATGATCCGCGACATTATCGAGCGCCTGTCGCTCGAAGTCGCAACCCCCGACGAAGCGCGCGAGATGCTGGGCCTCAAGGGCGGCAGCGAAGTCGCGTTCTGAGGCGCATGCGCCTTCTATTCGCGCGATGCGCGAAGAGGAGGGGATGAGGCGGGGCGGAACAGCAGCACGATGGCGTGGTCGCCCGAGGTCACGAGCGTGCCGTCGGATTTCAGCAGCGCGCCGCGCTCGATCGCGATGCCGCGGCCCGGCTTCGAGCTCGGGCGCTTCTCCACCAGGGTGAGTTCGAGATGGACCACGTCGCCGGGCTCGAGCGGGGCGTGGAACTTGACCTTGTCCCAGCCGAGCGAGGCGACGACGCTGCGCTCGAAGCAGCCGAGCTGTGCCTTCAGCCCCTCGATCAGCGCCAGGCCGAACAGACCATGCGCGATGCGGCCCTTGAAGCCGGCGGCGCGCGCGAATGCCTCGTCCATGTGCACGGGATGATTCTCGCCGGTGAGCGCGGCGTAGCGATCGATGTCGTCCGTCGTGATCGTCCGCGGCGCGCTTTTCAGCACCGTGCCCGGGATGAAGTCCTCGAACCAGATCTGCGCCGTCATCGTGTCTTGCTCCACTCGGCTTCCTGCAGGCGACGCCAGTCGATCTTGCTGCTGCCCGAGCGCGGGAGCGAGTCCACGAACTCGACCAGACGCGGCGCCTTGTAGACCGCCATCGCGCCGCGCGCCCAGGCGATCAATTCATCGGCGTCGAGCGTGGCGCCGGGGCGGCGCACGACGAAGGCTTTCACCGCCTCGCCGCGCTCGGCGTCGGGCGCGGCGATGACGCAGCATTCCTGTACCTGCGGATGGCGGTAGAGCATCGCCTCGACCTCGGCCGGCCAGACCTTGTAGCCGGCGACGTTCACCATCCGCTTCAGGCGATCGACGATGTAGTAATAGCCGTCGGCGTCGACGCGGCCGAGATCGCCGGTGCGCAGGAAGCGCAGGCCGTCGCGCTCGAAGAACGCCGCGGCGGTCGCCTCGGGCTGTCGCCAATAGCCGCGCATGATCTGCGGGCCGGCGACGACGATCTCACCGATCGCGTCGGGCCCCAGCTCCACCAGTGTTTCCGGGTCGACGATCCGCGACACGGTATCGTGGATCGGGATTCCCAGGCATTGCGGCTTGGGCCGGTCGGGCGGGTTGAGATGCGTCGGCGCGATCGTCTCGCTCAAGCCGTAGCCCTCGACGAAGCGCAGGCCCCAGCGGCGCTCGAGTTCCTCGGCGACGGCCGCCGGCATGGTCGAGCCGCCACCGGTGAGGATCCGCAGCTTCGCGAAGGCGCTTTCGCGGAAGCCGGGCGCGTGCAGCACGTCGACGATCATCGTCGGCGCCGCACTCCACAGCGTGACGCCGTAGCGCTCGAACAGCGGCGCGACGAGATCGCGATCCCAGCGCGCCATCAGCACGATGCTGGCACCCGCGGCGAGGCCGCCATTCATCGACACCTGCATGCCCGCGACGTGGAAGAGCGGCATGAAGCCGCTGACCACCGTGTCGTCGTCGTAGCCGTACCAGCGCGCCTGGGCAATGGCGGTGAAGACCGTGTTGGAATGCGGATGCACGCAGGCCTTCGGCCGGCCGGTCGTGCCGGAGGTGTAGGGCATGACGCAGAGGTCATCGCGCGTCGTGGTATCCGGCAGCGGCGGCTCGCTCTCCGCGAGCGCCGTGTGCCAGGCGATCGCGGCGGCCGGCAGGCGGGCCGGCAGCACGCTTTCCGCGAGCACTGGCGGCAGCCGGAAGGGCGTCGCCGCGGGCACCTCGTCGGCATAGGCGGCGACGATCACCTGCGCGAGCGGCTTCGGCATGAGCGCAGTGAAGCGGGAGAGGAGCTCGGCGCCGACCAGCGCCACCCGCGCGCCGCTGTCCCCGGCGATCCAGGCGAGTTCCTCGGCGAGATTCATCGGATTGATCGGCACGACGACCGCGCCCGCGCGCAGCACCGCGTGATAGGCGGTGACGAAATGCGGCGAGTTCTGCATGTCGAGCAGGACGCGATCGCCACGCGTCACGCCGCAACGGCGCTGCAGGAACGCGGCAAGGCGCTCGACGCGGCGCAGAAGCTCCGCGTAGCTGATCTCGGCGCCGTAGAAGGCGAGCGCGAGGTGGTCGGGCCGCCGCCGTGCGGAGAGGCGCAGCGCCTCGCTGAGCGTCGGCGGCAGCGGGCCGAGATCGCGCGGCACGGCGCCGGGCCAGAAGGGCGACATGGACGTCATGACAGCGGATGATGGCAGCGGACGAGATGATCGGGTGCCTCGGCGCGCAGAGTCGGCGCCTCGGTCGTGCAGCGCTTCGTCTCCAGCGGGCAGCGTCCGGCGAAGCGGCAGGCATGCGGATCGGGATCGATCGGGCTACGCGGCTCGCCGTCGAGATGTTCGCGCGCCGCGCGCGCGACGCCTGGCAGACGCGGGATCGCCGACAGCAGCGCGCGCGTGTAGGGATGCCGCGGGGTGCGGAACAGCGTCGCTGAATCCGCGGTCTCGACGACCTGGCCGAGATACATCACGGCAATGCGATCGCAGAGCAGGCGCACGACGGTCAGGTCGTGGCTGACGAAGAGCAGCGCGACGCCGGCCTGGCGGCGCAGCTGCACGAGCAGCTTGAGCACGAGCGCCTGGACCGAGACGTCGAGCGCCGAGGTCGGCTCGTCGAGTACGAGCAGCCGCGGCTCGACCGCCATCGCGCGCGCGATCCCGACGCGTGCCTTCTGGCCGCCGGAGAGTTGATGGGGGAAGCGCGAGAACAGCTCGCGCGGCAGGCCGACCTGTGCCGCCGCCTTCTCGACGCGCGCGGCGATGTCGCGTGCGTTGCCGGGCAGCAGCTGGCGCACGGGATCGGCGATCGCCTCAAAGACGCTGAAGCGCGGGTTCAGACTCTCGGTCGGATCCTGGAAGACCATCTGCACCTGCCGTCGCTGCGGCGATGTCGCGAAGCGCGCCGGCGAGACATCGTGGATCGCGGCGCCGTCGAGCAGGATCTCGCCCGCATCGGCGTCGATGAGCCGGCTCGCCAGTCGCGCGAGAGTCGACTTGCCGCAGCCGGACTCGCCGACGAGGCCGAGAGCCTCGCCGGGCATGATGTGCAGGTCGACATGGTCGACCGCGGACAGTCGCGACGTCGCGCGTCGCCGCCACGGCCACGCGATGCCGGTCTGCACGCCGGCGACGGTGAAGGACTTGCGCAGTGCGCGAAGCTCGAGGACCGGCGTCACAGCGGCACCTTGCAGGCGACGCGATGGTCGGGTCCGCACGGCGCGGGACGGATGGGGCCGTCATCGCATGTCGCGCGCCGTCGCTCGCAGCGCTCGCTGAACCTGCAGGCCGGCAGGTCGTCGCGGCGCAGGTCCGGCAGGGCGCCTTCGATGGGCGACAGCGCGTCCACGCTTTCCACCGCGCTCGGCACGCTCGCCAGCAGCTTCGCCGTGTAGGGATGGCGCGGTTGCGCGAACAGCGTGCCGACCGGCGCGTCCTCGACGACGTGACCGGCATGCATGACGACGATGCGGTCGCAATACTCCGAGGCCAAAGCGAGGTCATGGGTGATGAGCACCGCGCTCATGCCGCGCTGGCGCACGCTGTCGCGGACGAGATCCATGATGACGGCCTGCGTCGTGACGTCGAGGCCGGTGGTGGGCTCGTCGGCGAGCAGCAGCCGCGGCGCGCAGGCGAGCGCCATGGCGATCCCCACACGCTGGCACATGCCGCCGGAGAGTTCGGCGGGGACGGCGGCGAGGCGCCGCTCCGGATCGGGGATGCGGACCTGGCGCAGCACGGCCAGCACCTTCTCGCGGATCGTCGCCGCCGGCCCCGGATCGTGCCGGGCGATCACGTCGGCGATCTGCAGGCCGATCGACCGGATCGGATTGAGCGCGGTGCGCGGGTTCTGGAACACGATCGAGATTTCGCGTCCACGCAGGTCGTTCAGTTGCGCCTGCGACAGGAGCAGCAGATCGCGACCGCCGAACATCACCCGCCCCGAGGCGACGCGCGCGGCGGCGTCGAGCAGACCGAGGATGGCGTAGGCCGTCACCGACTTGCCTGAGCCGCTCTCGCCGACGATGCCGAGGATCTCGCCCGCGGCGATGTCGAAGCCTACGCCCTCAAGCGCATGCACGGTTCCGGTGCGCGTGCGGAAGGTGACGGTCAGATCCTCGACCGAGAGCAGCGGTGTGGTGCTCACGTGCGGCTCCGCGGATCGACGATATCGCGCAGGCCGTCGCCGAGCAGGTTGAAGCAGAACACGGCGAGCATCAGCGCGGCGCCGGGGAACGCCGCCAGCCACCACCGTCCCGACAGGATGAACTGCGCGCCCTCGGCGACCATGATGCCCCACTCGGGCGTCGGCGCGCGCACACCGAGCCCGATGAAGGACAGGCCGGCCGCGTTGAGCACGGCCCAGCCGAGATTGACGGAGGCCTGGACGACCAGGGTCGGCAGGATGTTCGGCAGCAGGAAGACGCGCAGGATGCGCAGATGGCTCGAGCCGCCGATGCGCGCCGCCTCGACGTAGCCGAGACCGCGGCGCACGCTGACCTCGGCACGCGCCAGCCGGACATAGAAGGGCAGGTTGATGACGGCGGTGGCGTAGACGACGCTCGAGACGGTGTTGCCCAGCGCGGCGACGACGCCCATGGCCAGCGCGAAGAGCGGGAAGGCCATCAGGACGTCGACGATCCGGCCGCCGACGCGATCGAGCCGGCCGCCGAAATAGCCCATCGCCGCCCCGATCATCGCGCCGATCGACAGCGACAGCAGCACCGCGCCGAAGGCGATGGCGAGGTCGATGCGCGTGGCGACGACGACGCGCGAGAAGATGTCGCGCCCGAGCTGGTCGGTGCCGAACCAATGCGTCGTCGAAGGCGCTCGCAGCGCCATCGCCGTGTTGGTCGCGAGCGGGTCGTAGGGGACGAGCGTGGGCCCGAGCAGCGCCGAGACAAGCAGGATCGCCAGCAGCAGCAGCGCGGCCAGGTTGACCGGGTTCTCGGTCAGGACGTAGCGCGCCAGCGCGAGGCGCTCACGCATGATGCAGCAGGGCCGCGCGCGGATCGAGCAGCGTGTAGGCGATGTCGACGAGCAGGTTCACCAGCACGAAGATCGCCGCCATCACGAGCATGAATCCTTGGACCGGCGCGTAGTCGAGGGACAGTAGCGCGTTGAGCGCGTAGGAGCCGACGCCCGGCCAGGCGAAGACGCGCTCGACCAGGACATTGGCGCCGAGCATGTAGGAGAAGACGAGGCCGAGCGTGGTGATGATCGGCAGCATCGCGTTGCGCAGCGCGTAGGTGAAGACGGTCTTCCGCCAGCCGAGGCCGTTGGCGCGCGCGGTACGGATGAAGTCGCTGTGGAGGACGCCGAGCATCGAGGCGCGGGTCATGCGCGCGAGCGGGGCCAGCGCGAAGATCGCCATCGTGACGCTCGGCAGCACGAGTTGTCGCAGCGCCGAGACGAAGCCCTCGCCATCGCCGGCCGCCAGCGTGTCGACGAGGAGGAAACCGGTGATCGTCGGCGGCGCGATCGCGAAGGGATCGAGGCGGCCGATCGGCTCCGGCGCCCAGCCGGCGAGGTAGTAGAGGAGATAGATCAGCAGCAGGCCGCTCACGAAGGTCGGCAGCGAAACGCCCGCGGTGCTGACGAGCCGCGAGACGTGGTCGACGAGCGAGCCCGGGCGCAGCGCCGCGGCGATGCCGAGCGGAAGGGCGATGGCGACGGCCAGCGCGAAGGCGACGAAGGTCAGCTCGGCCGAGGCCGGCAGCAGGCGCAGCATGTCGCGTGCGACCGGCTGTCCTGTCGTGATGGAATTGCCGAGGTCGCCCTGCAGCAACTGCCCGACATAGATGAGGAACTGCTTCCACAGCGGCTCGGCGAGTCCGAGCTTTTCGCGGATCGCCTGCACGGTCGCCGCGTCGGCCGTCGGATTGCTCGTGAAGAACACCGCCGGATCGCCGGGGATCAGCCGCGTGAGGATGAATGTCGCGATCACCACCCCGGCGAGAGTCGGGATCATGCCGAAGAGGCGGCGAAGCAACAGGTTCATGGGCGGATGCCGGCGCGCCGGGGCTCGTGTCGCCCGCGGCGCGCCGTGTTCCGGGTCAGACTCGCCGGAGCGTGCGCAGCTCCAGCTGGCGATGGAACAGGTACTTGTAGCCGTCGATGCTCTTCTGCATGCCGGTATCGAGCGCCGGCTGCCAAAGCAGGATGATCGGGATCTCCTGCTTGGCGAGCGCGATCATGCGCTTGATGTCGGTCTCGTAGACCGCGCGGTCCGTCTCGTAGCGCGTCTTGTCGACGAGTGCGGCGAATTCCGGGTTGCGGTAGGTGCCGAAATTCCAGCGCGTCGGGCCGTGATAGAAGATGCGGAAGAAATAGTCCGGATCGTTGAGATAGGCCGCCGAGCCCTCGAAGAAGAAGGGCACTTCCTTCTTCTCGAGCAGCGTGCCGAGCTGGCCGCCCGGTACCTTGTTGATCGTGACCTTGATGCCGATGCGGCCGAGCGCTTCCTGGACCAGAAGCGACACGGGCTCGGCGACCGGTGCCAGCGACAGCTCGAAGGAGAAACTCGTCTCGAAGCCGTTGGGGAAGCCGGCTTCGGTGAGCAGCGCCTTGGCCTTCGCCGGATCGGTCGCGTAGCCCAGGGGCTGCGGGAACTCGGTGCCGTCGGCCGCACCCGCCACGCCGCCGAACAGCGGCTGCCCGCGCTTGAACAGCGCCGCCTCGAACATCTGCTGGTAGGGCAGCGCGTGGGCGATCGCCTGCCGGACTTTGACGTTGTCGAAAGGCGCCAGCGAGCCATTCATGCCGATGAACTGGAACGCGCCGGCCATCGGCACGCCGACCACCTTCGCCGTGCCGGTCGTCGCCTGTCCGAGCGAGACCGCATCCTGCGGCGACATGTCCTGGACGATGTCGGCGTCGCCGCGCTCGAGCGAACTGCGCCGCGCCTGGCCGTCGGGCACGACCTGCCAGAGGATGCGGCGGAAGAACGGCAGCTCGCCGCTCTTCCAATTGTCGTTGCGCGACAGCGTCACGCTCTGGCCGGGCGTATGGGCCTCGACGCGATAGGCGCCGCCGCCGGCGACGTTGTTCTTGAGCCAGTCGTTGCCCCACGCATCGCCGGCGCCGGCTTGCGCCTTCACGAGCTTGGCGTTGTAGATCACGCCGTAGGTCGCGGCGAGATTGGGCAGCGTGAAGCGATCCGCCCGCGGCGTGGTGATGCGGAATGTGTGCTGGTCCACGACCGTGAACTGCTCGGGCGCCGTCATCGATCCGGTCGAGAATTGCGAGCGCCCGATCGCGCTCGCGACCACGCGGTCGAAGGACCATTTGACGTCCTCGGCGGTCACCGGCGAGCCGTCGTGGAACTGCGCATCGCGGCGCAGGTGGAAGGTGATGGTCTTGCCGCCGTCGGATGTCTCCCAGCGCTCGGCGAGCTCGCCTTCGAGCTTGTAGTAATCGTAGTAGAGCGTGCCGTCGGCGCGCTTCGTCGTCGCGAAGCGCAGCAGCCTGTCATAGGTGTTCCAATGCACCTGGATCGCATTGCGGTTCACACCGACGCCGATCGGGTCGAAGGAGTTCGGGCCGGCCTGACTCAGGATCCGAAGACTCTCGGCGCGCGACTGCGCGTGCGCTGGCCCGCGCGGCAAGGCGCTCGCCACGGCGACGGTTGCTGCGACCTTCGCAAATTCTCTACGACGCATATTGCCCCTCCGAGTTTGGCGGCCGCGGCTGCGTGCCGCGCGCCGACGTTCGACCAGTCGTTGACACCCCTGGTCCGTACCATTTCAATGAAACAGCATTTCACGACTTAAACAACGGGTCTGTCGCGAAGCGGCAGGGCGGCGGGGATCATCGGAATGTCGGCCATGGAACCAGCGGACCAGGAGTTGCTGGCAAAGGGGGTGCGCGACTTCGTCACCCGCGAGTTGCTGCCGCACGAGGAACTCGTCGAGCGCCTCGATGCCGTCCCCGACGAGCTGTTCACGGAGCTGCGACGCAAGGCGATCGCCGCGGGCTACTACGCGCTCAATATGCCGGCCGAACACGGCGGCGGTGGCCTCGTCACGCGCGAGCGCGCGGTGGCGGAGATCGAGTTCGGCCGCGTCAGCCGTGCGCTCGGCATCATCTGCAACCGCCCCGCGCCGATCCTCAAGGGCTGCGTCGGCGATCAGATCGAGACCTATCTCCGCCCGACCATTCGCGGCGAGCGCTGGGAATGTTTCGCGCTGACCGAGCCGGGCGCCGGCTCGGATGCGCGCGCGATCATCACCCGCGCGGTGCGCGACGGCGGCGACTACGTCATCGACGGC
>JANNTF010000999.1:0-2137 GCA_031403455.1 Alphaproteobacteria bacterium
CGCCGACCATCGTAACGTGCTTGAGCGCCTCGGGCCCGTTGCCGATCAGCATCGCGCCCTTGACCGCGGGGCCGATCTTCCCGTTCTCGATCAGGTAGGCCTCGCTCGCGCTGAAGACGAACTTGCCCGAGGTGATGTCGACCTGCCCACCACCGAAATTCACCGCATAGAGGCCGCTCTTCACGCTGGCGATGATCTCGTCCTTGGTGTGCGTCCCCGGCAGCATGATCGTGTTGGTCATGCGCGGCATGGGATGGTGGGCGAAGCTCTCGCGCCGGCCATTGCCGGTCGGTTTCATGCCCATCAGCCGCGCGTTCTGGCGGTCCTGCATGAACCCGACCAGGCGGCCATCCTCGATCAGCACCGTGCGCTCGGTCGGCGTGCCCTCGTCGTCGATCGAGAGCGAGCCGCGCCGATCGGTGATCGTGCCGTCATCGACCACGGTCACGCCGGGGCTGGCGATGCGCTGACCCAGGAGACCCGAGAAGGCCGAAGTCTTCTTGCGATTGAAATCGCCCTCGAGCCCGTGGCCGATCGCCTCGTGCAGCAGGATGCCGGGCCAGCCCGGCCCGAGCACGACTTGCATCTCGCCGGCCGGGGCGTTGACCGAGCCGAGATTGACCAGCGCCTGGCGCAGCGCCTCGTCGCAGGCCTCGCGCCAGCGCTCGGGCGCGATCACGCGTTCGAAGGCGAAGCGCCCGCCGGTGCCGTAGCTGCCGCTTTCCTGGCGGTCGCCGTCGCCGACGACCACCGAGACGTTCAACCGGATCAGCGGTCGGATATCGGCCAGGCGCTGCCCGCCGGCGCGCAGGATCTGCACCGCCTGCCACTCGCCCGAGATGCTCGCCATCACCTGCTGGACGCGGGGATCCTTGGCTCGGGCATAGGCGTCGATCTCGGCCAGCAGCTTCACCTTGGCCTCGAACGGCATCAGGGCGAGCGGATTGAGATCGCTGTAGAGATGGCGATTGGTGCCCTGCGGCGCGTCGGCGAGGGTGCCGCTATGCCCGGCTTTCACGGCCCGCATGGTCGCGGCGGCGCGCCCGATCGCGGCTTGCGAGAGCTCGGTCGAATGCGCGTAGCCGACCGATTCGCCGACCACGGCGCGCAGGCCGAAGCCCTGGCTGGTGTCGAAGGACGCGCTCTTGAGCCGGCCGTCGTCATAGGCCAGCGCCTCGGATTGGCGGTATTCGAGGAAGATCTCCCCGTCATCGGCGCCGGCGAGCGCCTCGTCGACCTGGCGCTGCAAGGCCGCGCGATCGAGGCCGCCGTGCGTAAAGAAGAGATCGTCGGTCTGGGCGAGAGCGCTCATGGCGAGGAATCCTGCGTAGGGTTTGGATCGTGACCCCTAACCTAGAGGGCAATCGCCGGATTTGCAGCGGCGGCGACGCCGCCGGCCGTGGCGCGATGGGGGAATGGCGCCGAGGCTTGCGACAAACGGTCGCGGCTGGAGCCGCCAGGATCCTCTTCCGGCGCGAAATCGTTGCATCCGAGGTGCGGGTGGCAAGAAACCCCGTCATCGTCCGTTGAGAATCCGGCGGCGCCTGGTGTAGTTTCCGCTGCGTTCCGCCCCGGGATGCCGAAAGCTAAAGCAATGATCGAGTTGGCTTTCGTGCGATTCGGCTGAGAACGGGACGAGGGGGCCGCGAAGCGCGCGGGTGATCTCTCGTCGGCCTAACAAAAGACAGACGGACAGACCCCATGGGTTGGATATCTCGTGCTGCCGCGCTCGCCCTCTCAGTGGCCGCGCCCCTCAAGATTGCAGTGGCGGCGGGCCAGCCGACGCCGTGGGGACTCGGCTTCCAGGACAGCGCGTCGCCGATCCAGACGGAGATCACGTGGTTCCATAATGCGCTGCTGCTGCCGATCATCACGGTGATCACGCTCTTCGTGCTCGGCTTGCTGCTCTATGTGATGGCGCGGTTCAGCGCGACGGCGAACCCGACGCCCTCGCGCACCGCGCACAACACCGCGATCGAGATCGCCTGGACAGCGATCCCGATCATCATCCTCGTGGTGATCGCGATCCCGAGCTTCCGTCTGCTGTACAAGCAGGATCGGGCCGTGAATCCCGAGTTCACCGTCAAGGTGACCGGTCGCCAATGGTACTGGCAGGTCGAGTATCCCGATCACGGCG
>JANNTF010001000.1:0-2173 GCA_031403455.1 Alphaproteobacteria bacterium
GTCTACCACTACGCCTTCGCCATGCTGATCGGCGTGGTTGCGCTGGCCACCTGGTATCTCGTGAGCCGGTGAGGATCCAACGATATGAACGCCTCCTGGCCGATCCTCAGCCTCGTGACCTTCCTGCCGCTCGTGGGCGCGGTCTTCATCCTGTTCGTGCGCGGTGACGATCGGACCGTGGCGCAGAACGCGCGCTGGGTCGCGCTCTGGACGACGGTGGCGACGTTCCTGGTTTCGCTGACCCTTTGGATCGATTTCGATCGCAGCTCGGCGGCGTTCCAGTTCGTCGAACGCTCGGCGTGGTTTCCCGGCACGGGCATCAGTTACCACATGGGGGTCGACGGCATTTCCGTGCTGCTGGTCCTGCTGTCGACGTTCCTGATGCCGATTTGCATTCTCGCCTCGTGGGAAGCGATCGAAACCCGCGTGAAGGAGTACATGATCTCCTTCCTGATCCTCGAAACGATGATGGTCGGCACGTTCTGCGCGCTCGACATCGTGCTGTTTTACATCTTCTTCGAGGCTGTGCTGATCCCGATGTTCCTGATCATCGGCATCTGGGGCGGCGGCCGGCGCGTCTACTCCGCCTTCAAGTTCTTTCTCTACACGCTTGCCGGATCCGTCTTGATGCTGGTGGCGCTGCTCTACATGATCGCGACGGCCGGGACCACGGACATTCCGGCGCTGATGCAGTTCGGATTCTCCAAGCAGGCGCAGGTCTGGCTATGGCTCGCCTTCTTCGCGTCCTTCGCGGTGAAGGTGCCGATGTGGCCGGTCCACACGTGGCTGCCCGACGCGCATGTCGAGGCGCCAACGGCAGGCTCCGTCATCCTGGCCGGCGTGTTGTTGAAGCTCGGCGCCTACGGATTTCTCCGTTTCTCGCTGACGATGATGCCCGACGCATCGGTTCAGTTCACGCCGTTGATCTTCACCTTGTCGATCATTGCCGTGATCTACACCTCGCTCGTTGCGCTCGTGCAGGAGGACATGAAGAAGCTCATCGCGTACTCCTCCGTCGCGCATATGGGCTTCGTGACCCTGGGCATCTTCACGGGCACCCGGCAGGGGATCGACGGCGCGATGTTTCAGATGTTGAGCCACGGCATCGTGTCCGGGGCGCTCTTCCTCTGCGTCGGCGTCGTCTATGACCGTCTCCACACGCGGGAGATCGCGCGGTATGGCGGGCTGGTGGAGCGGATGCCGCGCTACGCCGCCGTGTTCATGCTCTTCACCATGGCTTCCGTCGGCCTGCCGGGAACGAGCGGGTTCGTGGGCGAGTTTCTGGTGCTGACCGGCGCGTTCCAATCCAACACCTGGGCGGCGGCGCTGGCGGCGCTCGGCGTGATCCTGGGCGCCGCGTACATGCTCTATCTCTATCGGCGCGTGATCTTCGGCAAGCTCACCCGCGAGGATCTGCGGGCCATGCTGGATCTGTCGCGACGCGAGATTGGGCTGTTCGTGCCGCTGGTCCTGGTCGTGTTGTGGATGGGCATTTACCCGAAGCCGGTTCTCGACATCTTCTCGGCGTCCGTGAACCAGCTTGTGGTCCGCTATCATCAGGCGAGCGCGCCGCCGCCAGTCACGACGCCCCATCACCTTGCGTCTATCGCGGATTGAACGACGATGCCCAGCGCCTCATTCAATTTCGTTGCCGCTCTTCCGGAGCTTTTCGTCGCCGTCGCCGCGCTTGGCCTGCTGCTCTACGGCGTCTTCACGGGCGAGCGCTCGACGCGGCAAGTATCGTGGCTGGCCATCGGGGCAATCATGATCGCTGCCGCACTCCTGGCATCGGCACCCGCGGCGCGCGTGGTCAGCTTCTCGGGGATGTTCGTTTCCGACGGCTTCGGCGGCTTCATGAAGATCCTCGTGCTGCTCGGCGCGGCGCTCGGGATCCTGCTGTCGCTCGACTACAATCGCCGCGAGGAGATCGAACGCTTCGAGTTCCCCGTGCTGATCCTGTTCGCGTCGGTCGGCATGATGCTGATGATCTCGGCGTCCGATCTGATCTCGCTCTATGTCGGCCTCGAGTTGCAGAGCCTCTCTCTCTACGTGCTCGCCGCGTTTCGTCGGGACTCGGTGAAATCCACCGAGGCGGGGCTGAAATACTTCGTGCTCGGCGCCTTGTCGTCCGGAATGCTGCTCTACGGCGTCTTCACGGGCGAGCGCTCGACGC
>JANNTF010001001.1:0-1940 GCA_031403455.1 Alphaproteobacteria bacterium
TCGCGACCGGGCCGCTCGACTAAATCGTGCGGATTATCGCCGTTGCTATCATCGCCGCCGCGGAGGAGGTCATCGCGGGCAAACTCGACGCGCACTTCCCGCTCGTGGTCTGGCAAACCGGGTCGGGAACGCAGACCAACATGAATCTCAACGAGGTCATCGCGAACCGCGCGAATGAGCGCCTCGGGGCGAAGCTTGGCGCGCGCGCGCCCGTCCATCCCAACGATCACGTCAATCGCGGTCAATCGTCGAACGATTCCTTCCCCACGGCGATGCACGTCGCCGCCGCGCTCGATCTGCGCGACCGGTTGCTGCCCGCACTCGATGAGCTCCACGCCGCGCTCGCCGGCAAGGCGCGCGATTTCGGAGATGTGCTGAAGATCGGCCGCACGCACCTCCAAGACGCCGTGCCGATGACGATGGGGCAGGAATTCGGCGCCTGGGCGACGCAGATCGCGCTTGGCCGCGCCCGCATCGTCGCGACACTGCCGGACATCCACGCACTGGCCCAAGGCGGCACGGCGATCGGCACCGGACTCAACGCGCATCCGCGTTTCGCGGAGAGATTCTGCGTCGAGATCGCCGGCTTGACCGGCATCGCCTTCCGACCGGCGCTCGACAAATTCGAGGCGCTGGCCAGCCATGACGCACTCATCGCCTGTTCCGGTGCGCTAAACACCCTGGCGGCCGGGCTCATGAAGATCGCCAATGATGTGCGCCTGCTCGCTTCGGGTCCCCGCGCCGGACTGGGCGAACTCGCGCTGCCGGAGAACGAGCCGGGCTCATCGATCATGCCGGGCAAGGTCAACCCGACTCAGGCCGAGGCGCTGAGCATGGTCTGCGCGCAGGTGATGGGCAATCACATGACGATCACCATCGCCGGCGCGTCGGGGCATCTCCAGCTCAACGTCTTCAAGCCGGTGATCATCAATGCGTTGCTGCAGTCCATCCGGCTGCTCGCTGATGCCGCCGTCAGTTTCGCGCGGCATTGCATCGCCGGCGCGCAACCCGATCGCGCGCGCCTGGACCTGCTGGTGCACCGATCGCTGATGCTGGTGACGGCCCTCAACCCGCATATCGGCTATGACGCGGCGGCGAAGATCGCCAAGCATGCGCATGCGCAAGGTCTCGAGCTGCGCGAGGCCGCGATCGCACTCGGGCTCGTCACCGCGACGGATTTCGACCGTTGGATCGACGCCGCTGCGATGGCCAAGCCAGGAGACGCGCGATGACCGAGACCGGCATTCGCAAGCGCTCCGTGCTGATCGCCGGTCACGCCTCCTCCGTCTCGATGGAGACCGAGTTCTGGGATGTGCTCAAGCGTCTGGCCGCCGCGCGCGACCTGTCGCTCAACGCGCTGATCAGCGAGATCGATGCGGCGCGCAAGGGGCGCAATCTCTCGAGCGCGCTGCGCGTCTTCGTGCTGACGAACGTCGACACGCAGCGTTAGGCTCGGCCACCACGCCCTCAATCGGATTGCCGCGCCCATGGACCTTGGAAGCTTTGACTACGTCATCACAGGCGCCGGCTCGGCCGGTTGCCTCCTGGCCAATCGCCTCTCGGCTGATCCGCGCAATTCCGTGCTGCTGCTCGAGGCCGGCGGCAAGGACGACTATCCGTGGATCCACATTCCGATCGGCTATCTCTACACGATGAACAATCCGCGCACGGATTGGCGCTTCAAGACGGAAGCCGAGCCCGGGTTGAACGGCCGCGTGCTCAACTACCCGCGCGGCAAGGTGCTCGGCGGCTGCTCGGCGATCAACGGCATGATCTACATGCGCGGCCAGGCCGCCGATTACGATCATTGGCGCCAGCTTGGCCTCGCCGGCTGGGGCTGGGACGACGTGCTGCCGTTCTTCAAGGCGCATGAGGATTTCCACGGCGGCGGCGATGCGCTGCATGGCGCCGGCGGCGAGTGGCGCATCGAGGAGCCGCGC
>JANNTF010001002.1:0-8106 GCA_031403455.1 Alphaproteobacteria bacterium
TGGCCATGAACAACGTCTACTACCGGTTCACCCATCTTGTGGAAGCGAAGGAGTATGTCGCGATGCGGGCCGGGTTGCGCATGAACGCCATGATGAGTCCTGGCGTGCCGGCAGCCGATTTCGAGCTGATGTCGCTCGCCGTCTCGGCGATCAATGGCTGCGGCATGTGCATGGACAGTCATGAGAAGGCGGTGCGCAAGCACGGCCTCTCCGCCGAGCAGGTGCAGGCGACCGTGAAGATCGCCGCTGTCGTGCATGCCGTCGCGCGCACGCTTGCGGCGGAAGCGATGCTCGGCACGGCGCTGGAACGCGCCGCCTGAGCAAACTTCCCCACCCGCACGGCCGATGTATCGCAACAATGCATTGCGGCCATCGACGTCGCATGGTGCGGGTTGCCGCCTCTGGGCAGTGAGAATAATGTGCGCGCCGTGCGAGTCCCCGGGGATGCGCGCGGCGCGTAAATCTTGCCCAAGGACATTGCCATGGCCTTCCTCGCAGACCGGCTCAACGTCATTCAGCCTTCGCCCACGATCGCCGTGACCAACAAGGCGCGCGAACTCAAAGCGGCCGGTCGCGACGTGATCGGCCTCGGCGCCGGCGAGCCGGATTTTCCGACGCCCGACAATGTGAAGCAGGCCGGTATCCGCGCGATCCAGACCGACGACACCAAATACACCGCCGTGGAAGGCACACCGGCGCTGAAGGCCGCCATCATCGCCAAGTTCAAGCGCGAGAACGGCCTCACCTACGCACCGAACCAGATCATCGTCGGCACCGGCGGCAAGCAGGTGCTCTACAACGCACTGGTCGCGACGATGAACCGTGGCGACGAGGTGATCATCCCAGCGCCGTATTGGGTGAGCTATCCCGACATGGTGGCACTCGCCGACGGCACGCCGGTGCCGGTCGCCTGTCCGCAGAATAATGGCTTCAAGCTGCGCGCCGAGGATCTCGAAGCGGCGATCACGCCCAGGACCAAATGGGTGATCCTCAACTCGCCATCGAACCCGACGGGAGCGGCCTATACCTGGGACGAGATGAAGGCGATCACCGACGTGCTGCTGCGGCATCCGCATGTCTGGGTGATGACGGACGACATGTACGAGCATCTCGTCTATGACGATTTCAAATTCTGCACGCCAGCCCAGGTCGAACCGAAGCTCTATGATCGCACGCTGACGGTGAACGGGGTATCGAAGGCCTATTGCATGACCGGCTGGCGCATCGGCTATGCCGGCGGCCCCGCCCATCTGATCAAGGCGATGGGCACGATCCAGTCGCAATCGACCTCGAACCCCTCCTCGATCAGCCAAGCCGCCGCGGTCGAGGCGCTGTCCGGCCCGCAGGATTTCATCCCGCGCAACAACGCGGCTTTCCGCCGCCGGCGCGACCTGGTCGTCGACATGCTGAACAAGGCGAAGGGCCTGCACTGCCCAAAGCCCGAGGGCGCGTTCTACGTCTATCCGTCCTGCGCCGGCGCGATCGGCAGGAAGACGCCGCAGGGTAAGGTGATCAACAGCGATAGCGACTTCGTCGAGTACCTGCTCGAGACGGAAGGCGTGGCTGTCGTGCAGGGCACGGCATTCGGCCTATCGCCCTATTTCCGCATCTCCTATGCCACGTCGGACGAGCAGCTCGTCGAGGCCTGCACGCGCATCCAGCGCGCCTGCGCAGCGCTGCGCTGACGGCGGCGGCGCGCGGTCAATCCTGGAAGTCGGGATCGCGCGCGGCGGCCTCCTCGGCCGCTCGCTGCTTCTGGAACACGTCGCTGAACGCGGCGGCGAGGATACCGGTCGGCACTGCGATCAGCGCCACACCCGAAATCGCCGTCAGACCGGCGAGCACCCGTCCCGGCACCGTCACCGGAAAGACGTCGCCATAGCCGACGGTCGTCAGCGTCACGATCGACCACCAGAGGGTGCGCGGAATGCTGCCGAATTGCTGCGGCTGCCCCTCCGCCTCGAAGAAGTAAACCAGGGTGGACGACACGATCAGCACCGTCGCGGTCATCAGCACGCTGAGGCTCAGCTCATGCCGGCGCGAGTGAACGGCCTCGACCAGATGCTGCAGGGCCGTGGAATAGCGGCCGAGCTTCGCCAGTCGCAGGATCCGCAGCAGCCGGCACATCCGCAGCAGCAGCGGATCGGTCGCGGTGAGACCAAGATAGATCGGCAGGATCGCCGCGAGGTCGATGAGCGCCATCGGGGTCAGCATGTAGCGCAGACGCCCGAGCACGCCGCCGTAGCGCGGATCGATACCCACGACCCAGAGCCGCGCCA
This sequence comes from Alphaproteobacteria bacterium, assembly GCA_031403455.1. Classification (GTDB taxonomy): domain Bacteria; phylum Pseudomonadota; class Alphaproteobacteria; order CACIAM-22H2; family CACIAM-22H2; genus CAIOSQ01. The sequence continues at coordinate 2,280 of JANNTF010001002.1, forward strand.
GATACTCGATGCCGAAGATCACGCTGAACACGAGTTCCGCGACAACGAAGGCGCGCGGCAGCTGCGCGGTGAAGCTGTCTTCCGTCTCCAGGATCGCGACCACGCTGCTGATGATGATCAGCAAGCACAGTGCCTTGTTCAGCGGCGACAGGCCCGGATGCGGCCACGCCCCGGGCACCATCCATTGACCCAGTCTGTGCTGCCAGCGAGTGACGTCGCGCTCCGGCATCGGTGCCTCTGATCGAAGATCCCCCGTCGTCGGCCTGATCAGCCGGCGGCGCCTGCCTTGCTGAGATTGTATTTCATGATCCGGCCGTGGCGACCGTCGCGATCCCGCTCGAGCGTGTAGCAATCCCCGAGCGGACCAGTCGTAGAGGCATGCACGGCGGCGACCGTGGCGCGATCCTCATCGCTGAGCGCCAGCGACGCGAGTCCGGCATTGCGCGCGAGATGTCCGCCATGCGTCGCGCCGACGATCACGGCGTGGACTCCTGGCCAGTCCAGGGTCAGCCGGCCGGAGACCGACGCGATGTCGGTGCCCAGCCGATGCGCGATCGCGCGCAAGGCATGAAGCAATTCCTGGAACAGATCCCAACCGCCGAAATCATCGATGATCAGCTTGTATTTGGTGAGCGAGCGATTGCTGAACTCGCCGGTCGGTTCGGGCTTGCCGAGCCAACGTTCGGAGATGAACCCGCCGGCCACCGTGCCGTAGCACAGCAACGCGATCGCGTGACGCCGGCAGAACGCGACCATGCCGTGCTCCGCGCGTCGATCGAGGACCGAGTATTGCAGCTGATGCGCGGCGACCGGCACGCCGGCGTCGATCAGCTCGGCCAACCGCTTGACGTCGAAATTGGTGACGCCGATCAGCCGAATCTTGCCCTTGCGCTGCAGCGCCGCGAGGGTTCGTGCCGCTTCGACGTAGCCGGGAACGGCGTAATCCCACCAGTGAAACTGCACGAGATCGAGCCGCTCGACGCCGAGACGACGCAACGAGCGATCGATGACCGCTTCGGTATCCTCCGGCCGCAACTGCGCGAGGGATTGCAGATCAGGCACGTATTTGGTGTGGATCTGGACCCGTCCGGCGAGATCCACGTGACGCGCCCGAAAGTGGCCGATGAGTTCCTCGACACCGGTATAGATGTCCGCGCAATCGAATGTCGTCACGCCCGCGCGGACGAAACTCGCCATGTCGTCGATGGCCTGATGCTGGTCGATGGCGCCATGGCCGCCCGCGAGATGCCAGCCACCCTTGATCACGCGCGAGATCGCGTAACCCGGCCCGATCTCGATGCGCGGCGTGATCATGATCTGTCGCTCGCCGTCACATCGCTGTGACGGAAGCGCCGCTTGCCCCGCCGCGTGATGCGAAACCGCGTCGGACAATTCGGATCGGGGCAGGCGACCTCCGCGTCCGTCGACATCCAATCCCGGGGATGCGTCTCACGCTGCTTCGCCGGCAAGAGCGGCAGCAGCGCCGCGAGCGAATAGATCGAGAAACCCTGACCCGGCGGCAGATGCAACATCTCGCCGCGCAGCTCGAAGGAATCGCCGAGCTTGGCGCCGCAATAGACCTTGCTGCCCTGTGGCGCCACGACCTCGACATGAAGATCGTACAGCTCGAAGGAATCATCCGTCATCTGGCGCCCTGAGTTCGATCGCAAGAAAGCGACGCAGTATGACTTTCGGCTCAAGCAGCGAGCAACGGTCAGGAGTCTGCACGAATCCGCGCCAATCCCTCGCGCGCCACCGGAGATATCTGTGCGTGTGCCGGCTCCGGGTGGGACGCGCCCGTGACGGTCATCGCCGTGTCACGATGCAGGCTGCCCGAAATCGAAGCGGCGAATGGGCGCAAACTGGGCAGGCGATCAACTGGCCCCAAACTTGCTCCTCACATTTTGCAACGCAGCAATCACGCTGCGTCCCGAAAAAATGTGAGGGTCCATGGCACAGGGTATGACACGGCGGGGATTGGCCATCGCGGCATTGTGTTCCGCCACCTTCTTCGCGCCGGCAATGGCGCAGACTCTGCCGCCGATCAAAGTCGGCGTCCTGCACTCGCTGTCCGGCACGATGGCGATCAGTGAAACGACGCTCAAGGACACCATCCTGATGATGGTGGAAGAGCAGAACAAGAAGGGCGGCTTGCTCGGCCGCAAGCTCGAGGCCGTGGTCGTGGACCCGGCGTCGAATTGGCCGCTCTTCGCGGAGAAGATGCGCGAGCTGCTGCAGGTCCATAAAGTCGACGTCGTGTTCGGCAACTGGACGAGCGTGAGCCGCAAATCCGTGCTGCCGGTCGTCGAGGAGCTCAACGGGCTGCTGTTCTACCCCGTGCAATACGAGGGCGAGGAGAGCTCGCGCAACGTGTTCTACACCGGTGCGGCGCCGAACCAGCAGGCGATCCCGGCCGTCGAATATTTGATGAGCAAGGATGGCGGCGAGGCGAAGCGCTGGGTGCTGCTCGGCACCGACTACGTCTATCCGCGCACGACCAACAAGATCCTGCGCGCGTTCCTGCTCGCGAAGGGTGTCGCCGAGGCCGACATCATGGAGGAATACACGCCATTCGGTCACTCCGACTGGCAGACCATCGTCAGCAAGGTGAAGCAGTTCGCCAGCCAGGGCAAGAAGACGGCCGTGGTGTCGACGATCAACGGCGATGCGAACGTGCCGTTCTACAAGGAACTCGGCAATCAGGGCATCAAGGCGACCGATATTCCCGTCGTCGCCTTCTCGGTCGGCGAGGAAGAACTCGCGGGCATCGATACCAAGCCGCTGCTCGGCCATCTCGCGGCCTGGAACTACTTCCAGTCCGTGAAGAACCCGACCAACGACGCGTTCATCAAGACCTGGCAGGCCTTCATCAAGAACCCGAAGCGGGTCACCAACGATCCGATGGAAGCGCATTACATCGGCTTCAAGATGTGGGCGCAGGCGGTGGGCCAGGCCGGCTCGACGAATATCGATGCGGTGCGTCAGGCGATGTACGGCCAGAAGGTGATGTCGCTGTCGGGCTACGAAGTCCAGATGTTCACCAACCATCATCTGTCGAAGCCGGTGATGATCGGCGAGATCAAGGCTGATGGTCAGTTCGACGTGGTGTGGCAGACCAAGGGTCCGATCAAGGCCGAAGCCTGGAGCCCGCACATCGCCGAGAACAAGGGCAAGATCGCCGATTGGTCCTTCCCCTGGGTCTGCGGAAACTGCACGGAGCCGAAGTTCAAGACGAACTGACGGTCCGACTCACTCGCGCCGGTCGTGTTCTCCAGGACCATGGCCGGCGCGAGACCAGTTTTGCGTCATGCGCAACCATTCCTCCTCACCGCCCTGGCCGCTCCGCGGCCTGTCCCTCCTCGAGTTGAGGAGGGACGACAATGAATTCCTCGTCGCCCCTCCTCAACTCGAGGAGGGGCAGCGCGGCGCAGTCGCGCGGGGTGGTGCTTGGTTCCACGCACTCTTCTTCCTGCTGCTCCTGCTTCTATCTCCGCTCGCCCGCGCCGACGATTTCGCCGACGCGCTCAAGCCGCTCGCCAATGACAGCTACGCCGACACCGTCGGTGTGATCGAGAGGCTGGCCGACCTCGCCGATCCACGCGCCGTCCCGCTGCTGCGCGCCTTTGGTGATAGCGAACTCTTCATGCGCAAGAGCGACAAGGCGATCATCCTGCAGCGCGACGGCGCGATGATCGATGCGGTAACGGGCGCAAAGCTCGAGGTCGCGCGTGGCGATCTCGATGCCGTGCGCGCCAATAACCGGGTGCGCGGGGCGGTGCGCAGCGCGCTCGGACGCTTGAGCCTGTTTTCTCCGGACACCGCCGAGCGGCTCGACGCCGCGCACTCCGTGCTGAAGACGCGCTCGGTCGACAACGTGCCGCTGCTCGAGCGTGCGTTGGAGAGCGAGAAGGATCCGAGGGTCCGCGGCGCCAAGCAGATCGCCCTCGCCGCCTCGCGCTTGCTGATACCCGCCCGCGACGCGCAGCTTGCCGGCGTCGCAGGGCTCGCTGCCTCGAGCGATGGCGATGTGCTGGCGATCCTGCGTGGCTTCGCCCAGGAGGCCACCGCCCATCCCGACGCCAAGGCGGCGGCGCTGCGGGCGATCGCCGACGTCGACACGCGCCTTACGCGGCTGCGCATCGTGCAGACCATCTTCCAGGGCCTGAGCCTCGGCTCCGTCCTGCTCCTCGCCGCGCTGGGCCTCGCCATCACCTTCGGCGTGATGGGCGTCATCAACATGGCGCATGGCGAGATGGTGATGATCGGCGCCTACGCGACCTTCGCCGTGCAGCAGGTGATCAAGCTCTACGCGCCGAGCCTCATCGATGTCTCGCTGCTGATCGCATTGCCGGCCGCGTTCCTCGCCGCCGGCGGGGTCGGCGTCGCGCTCGAGCGCGGCCTGATTCGCTTCCTCTATGGCCGGCCGCTCGAGACCCTGCTGATGACCTGGGGCCTGAGCATGATGCTGCAGCAGGCCGTGCGATCGCTGTTCGGACCGACCAACCGCGATGTCACCGCGCCGTCCTGGATGACCGGTGCGGTGGAACTCACGACCGGCGTTGTCCTCACCAATAATCGGATCTGGATCATCGGCTTCGGAATCGCCGTTCTCGCCCTGGTCGCGATCATCATCCGCTTCACCTGGTTCGGGCTGCAGATGCGCGCGGTGACGCAGAATCGCGCGATGGCGCGCGCGATGGGCGTGCGCTCCGGCTGGATCGATGCGCTGACCTTCGGCTTGGGCTGCGGCATCGCCGGGCTCGCCGGCGTCGCGCTCTCCCAGATCGACAATGTCAGTCCGAATCTGGGCCAGAGCTACATCGTCGATTCCTTCATGGTCGTGGTGTTCGGCGGCGTCGGCAACCTGATGGGAACGCTGATCGGCGCGATGTCGCTGGGCATCGTCAACAAGCTGCTCGAGCCCTATGCCGGCGCCGTGCTCGGCAAGATCTTCGTGCTGATGGCGATCATCCTGTTCATCCAGATTCGTCCGCGCGGGCTGTTCGCCCTCAAGGGCCGCGCGGCCGAAGCCTGATGGCCGGCCCGCTGGTCCGCAGACTCGTCGGTTCGCCGGCGATCGCCGCGGTGGTCATCGCGGTCGGCGCCGTGCTGCTCGCCTTGCCGGTGCTCAATCTCTGGGCAGCGCCGAATTCCACGCTGCATGTATCGGATTTGATCATCACGATCGTCGGCAAGTGGATGTGCTTCGCGATCCTCGCCCTGTCGATCGATCTGATCTGGGGCTATTGCGGCATTCTCAGCCTCGGCCATGGCGCCTTCTTCGCGCTCGGCGGTTACGCGATGGGCATGCATCTGATGCGTGCCATCGGCGAACGCGGCGTCTACCGCAATCCGGTGCTGCCGGATTTCATGGTGTTCCTGAACTGGAAGGAGCTGCCCTGGTATTGGTACGGCTTCGATCATCCCCTGTTCGCGATCGCGATGGCGGCGCTCCTGCCCGGCTTGATTGCGCTGGTGTTCGGCTGGTTCGCCTTCCGCTCGCGCATCACGGGCGTCTATTTCTCGATCATCACGCAGGCCATGACCTATGCCCTGATGCTCGCCTTCTTCCGCAACGACATGGGCTTCGGCGGCAACAACGGGATGACGGATTTCAAGGAGATACTCGGCTTCGACGTCCAGGCGCGGGGCACGCGGGTCGGGCTCTACATGGCCTCGGTGCTGACCTTGGCCCTGGCGTTCCTGGTCTGCCGTTTCGTCGTCACGTCCAAGCTTGGTCGCGTGCTTTTGGCGCTGCGCGACGCCGAGAGCCGCGTGCGGTTCCTGGGCTACTCCGTCACCTTCGCCAAGCTGTTCGCCTTCACCC
>JANNTF010001003.1:0-7711 GCA_031403455.1 Alphaproteobacteria bacterium
GGTTAACGAACTCGATCCCCGTGCTGTACCGCATCGCCGATCGCGCGTGCGGAGATCCAGGACGACGGCGCCCCTCGCGTCGTCCGGCCCTCGCATCGTCAAACTGTCATCGAGACGCACTACTCCTCCTCCGGACCGACAACTTTGCTCGACCCATGACAGGAGAAGGAAAATGCGACTTGCAACGATCGCGCTTGCCGCTGGTTTCGCGGGGCTTGGCGGCACGACCGCCCTCGCGACGCCGGCTTTCGTCAACGGCATCGCCATTCCCGGCGACAGCGCGGGTCTCTCGGGCGATACGGGGCTCTCCAGCCGGCTTGGGTTCTTCTCGGACATCTACTTCGATCCGAATCGCAATGAATGGTGGGGACTCGCCGATCGTGGCCCCGGCGGCGGCACGATCTCCTACGAGACACGAGTCGAGCGTTTCACGCTGGGCATCAACGCGACGACCGGCGCGATCTCCAATTTTCAGGTCGCGCAGACGATCAAATTCACGGACCCGCAAGGTCTCCTGGCACAAGGCGCGCCCGGCAATCTCAACGGTCTCGCGCCGAATCCGAAGAGCATTCTCGGACGGTCCTTCGACCCTGAGGGATTCGTCGTCAATCCACGGAGTGGGCGCTTCCTGGTCTCGGACGAGTACGGTCCATCGCTCTATGAATTCAATCGCGACGGCGCGCTGAACCGCGTCTTCGCGACGCCGGCCAATCTCGTGCCACGCAACGCCGGTACCGGAATCGTCAATTTCGCCGACGATAGCGGCAACACCGCGGGCAAGCGGATCAATCGCGGCTATGAGGGGTTGGCGATCAGTCCGGACGGCAAGTTCGCCTATGCGATGCTGCAGAGCGCCATGCTGGACGAAGGCGGCGGCAGCGGTGTGTTCACCCGCATCGTCAAGTACGACACCGATACCGGCGCGGCGGTGGCGCAGTACGCCTACCGGATGGAAGGATCGAGCCAGGGGCGCGGCATCTCCGCGCTGGTCGCGTTGAACGATCACGAGTTCCTGGTGCTCGAGCGCAATAACCGCGGGGTCGGCGTCGACTCCGAATTGACGCCGCCGAACAAGAAGGTTTTCAAGATCGATCTCACCGGGGCGACGGATGTCTCGGCTCTCGATCTCACGGATGACGGGACGACGCTGAAGCCGGGCATCACGCCTGTCGCGAAGGTGACGACGGCATTCCTCGATCTGGCAACCAACACGCTGCCGGCGCTCGGCAACAGAGCGCCCGAAAAGCTGGAAGGCTTGGCCATCGGCCCACAGCTCGCGGACGGCCAGTATCTGATCCTCGCGGGGACCGACAATGATTTCTCGGTCACCCAAGATGCGGGGTCCGGGATCCAGTTCGATGAGCTGTTCAACCCGACGAGCATCGCCCGCGTCCGCTGCCCGATCGGATTTTCCGGCGCAAGCTCGAGCGGGGAGTGCAGCAGCGTTCTCGACACTGGCGCCGTCGGCGCGGCCTTCATCGGTTCGCTCGACGGCTTCGCTCTCGTGCCCGGCGTTCTCTACGCCTACGCATCAACAGGCACGGATCTCGCGGCCTTCGTTGCGCCCGAAGTGCCGGAACCGGCGACCCTCGTCGTTTTCGGAATTTCCTTGGCGATGCTCGTCGGGGCCAGCCGCCGACGTCAGAGCACCTGATCGAGGAAGGCGCGGGTACGGGCCTCGCGTGGGTTGCGCAGCAGCTCGCGCGGCGGCCCGTGCTCGACGATCACGCCGCCATCGGTGAAGTAGACGTGATCGGCGACCTCGCGTGCGAAACCCATCTCGTGGGTGACGAGGATGCAGGTAATGCCCTCGGCCGCCAGCTCGCGAATCGTGGTCAGGACTTCCTTCTTGGTCTCCGGATCCAGGGCCGCGGTCACTTCGTCGAACAGCATCACGCTGGGGTTCATGCAGAGCGAACGGGCGATCGCCACGCGTTGCTGCTGGCCGCCGGATAATTCGCCGGGATAGGCGTCGGCCTTTTCGCTCAGCCTGACCTTCGTCAGCAGCGCACGCGCCCGCGCCTCGACCGCCGCACGGTCCTGCCGGAGGACATGGATCGGCGCCATCATCACGTTCTGCAACGCGGTGCGATGCGGAAACAAATTATATTGCTGGAAGACGATCCCGACGCGCTTGCGCAGGCTGAGCTTGTCGAGCTTGGGATCGTTGACCTCGACGCCTTCGACGGTGATCGAACCGGTGTCGATGGGCACCAGCGCGTCGATGCAGCGCAGCAGCGTCGATTTGCCCGACCCCGACGGGCCGATGACACAGATGGTCTCGCCGCGACGCACCGTCATCGAGACGTCGCGCAGGACGACGGTGTCGCCGAAGCGCTTTTCGATGCGAGTCACCACCACGACCGGCTCGCCGAGGTCATGCGCCATCGCGTCAGCCCCTGACCTGGAAGCGGCGCTCGAGACGCAGCGTCAGGCGCGCGATCGGATAGCAATAGAGGAAGAACCAGCTCAACAGCATGAGGTACATCGGGATGAACAATTCCAGGCGCTGCTCCGCCACCAGCGCCGCGCGCGCCGTGGTCATGCCATCCTGGATGCCGACCACCGAGATCAGGGTCGTCGCCATGGTCAGGATCGCATAGAGATTCATCCAGGGTGGCGTCATGCGCTTGAGGCATTGCGGCAGGATCACCATCCACAGCGTCTGACGGCGCGAGAAGGCGAGCGCTTCCGCGGATTCCCATTGCGTGATCGGGATCGAGCGCACGCCGCCGCGCACGATCTCCGCGACATTGGCCATCACGGGGAGCGCGAGTCCGATCACCGCCTTCATCCAGGCCGGCAGAGGAACGGTGACGCCGAGGAGCTGGATCTCGAACGGCAGCAGGAACATGCAGTAGAACAGCAGCACCAGCCACGGCGCGTTGCGGAAGAATTGCGTGGCGATCCACGAGGCGCCGCGCACCGGCGCGAGCAGCGAGATCTGCGCCAGGCCGAGCGCCGCGCCGGCGAGCGTGCCGAGCGCCATCGCGAGCACGCTGACCAGCAGGTTGAACAGGAATCCCTGGAACACCAGCGGCGCCCATTTGAGAAGCATGACGATCACGCTTTCACGCGCCGTACTGGTCGGTTGCGCGTGCGCCTCCGCCACCAGCAGGGCGAGAGCGAACAGCGCGAGCAGACTGGCCAGGCTGCGCGGGGTGAAGCTGCGCGTAGCCCAACCCAGCGCCGCGGTCTGATCCGGTCGTGCCCGCAACGCCGCGCCCGGCGGCAGCAGCACGGGCAGATCGGTCGCCGATAGGCGCGCGCTCATGTGCTGTAGCCCGGAATGCGCATCGCGCGCTCCCACCGCCCCATCCCCCAGACGAGCACGGCGACCAGGCCGACATAGGTCACCAGCAACACGTTCATCATCTCGCGGACGTTGAATACCTCGGACCAGATCTGTGCCGCGGCATAGAGCAGCTCGGGCACCGCGATCGCGTAGGCGAGCGTCGTCGTCTTCACGAGGTTGACCAGGTTGTTGTTCAGGGCCGGCAGGCAGATTCGAAATGCCAGCGGCAGCACGATGTGCACGTAGATGCCGAGGCGGCTGTAACCGAGCGCCTCCGCCGCCTCGACCGTCGTGCGCGGCACGGCCTGGATGCCGGAGCGGAAGATCTCGACATTGAAGGCGCCCGCGAAGAACGAGAACGACACGATCGCCCAGCCGAGATTGCTGACCATCGGCTCCATCTGCCCGCTGGCGTTGAGCGAGCGCGGCAGGATCGAGCCGATCGCGAAATAGAAGAAGAACAGCTGCACCAGCGGCGGCGTGTTGCGAAAGAACTGGATGTAGCCCTGCACGATGCGCCGCGTGAGCCGCAGGTCCGAGCCCTGCAGCCACGCGCCGACGATGCCGATGACGATGCTCAGCACCAGGCAGATGAGCGACAGCAAGATCGTCGTCACGAGTCCGTCGAGGAATCGCGCCCGATCGAAGGCGTCATAGACGATCGAGAAATTCCAGCCCGGCGTGGCGCCGAGACGCTGGAAGAAGGACTCGAGAGCGGGCATCGGGCGGATGGTGCCGTCCCCTCCGGCCGCGCGGCGCGCGATCGGAGGGGCGAGCGCCGGGCGTCAGCTGCCCTTGTGCTTGGCCTGCATCTCGAGCAGGAACGGGCTGGATTTGATGCCCCACTTCTTCTCGAGTTCCACCAGCTTGCCGGTCTTGTGCCACTCGACGCTGAGATCCTTCAGCAGCTTGCCGAAAGGCGCGTCGAGATCGGCGAGCCGCACACCCATCGCCCAGAGCTGCGGATCCTCCGAGGCGAGCGGCATCTCGTAACTCGCCCATTTCGGATCGCCGGCGGCGAGAGTCGAGTTGATCAGCGTGTCGTCGAACAGGAAGGCGACGCAATTGCCGCCCTGCAGGGCGTTGAGCGCTTCCGGCACGGCCGGGAAGACGACCAGCTCGGGGACATAGAGCTGCGTCACGCGGCGATTGTAGTAGGCGCCCTGCACGGCGCAGATCTTCTTGCCCTTGATGTCGACCCAACTCTTGAGACCGACCGATTTGGGCGCCAGCACGTTGGTGCCGCCGGCGTAGTAATTGGGCTCGATCATGCCGATGATCTGCCGGCGCTGCGCCGTGTCGCCCATCGTGGCGAGGATCAGATCGATGCGGCCCTGATTGAGGAACTCCATGCGGTTGGCCGCGATCACCGGGATCATCTCGACCTTGGCGCCCAGCTTGGCGGCGATCTCGGTCACGAGATCGATCTCCATGCCGATGATCTTGCCCGAGGGATCGAGGTAGCCCCAAGGCTTGTAGTCGTTCTTGACGCCAATGACGATCGTGCCGCGTTCCTTGATCTTCGCGAGCGTATCTTGCGCGTGGGCCGCGCTGGCGCCGAACCAGGTGATGGCGACCAGCGCCGCCGCGATGAACCAATTCCGCCTCATGCCGACCTCCTGGATTTCGAAACAGCGCCAGCTTAGTCGCTGAGCGCATCGTCGATCCAGCAAGCTGAGCCTGGCTCAGGTCGATTTCGAATCGCCGAGCCGGACGATGCCCGCAGCGGCAAGACGCTCGATCTCCGCCGCCGCATAGCCGAGTCCGGCCAGGATCTCCCGGCTCTGCGCGCCCGCGTCCGGCGGATCGAGCCGCTTGGCGAGGCGCTTGCCGTCGAGGTCGAACGGCAGGATCGGCAGCTTCGCGTGGCGCCCGGTCGGGAGCAGCGTGTCGGCGAGGCCGCCCGATGCGTTGAGGTGCGGATCCTCGAACAGATCCTCCGGCTTGGCGATCGGCGCATAGGGCAGACCGGCCCGGTCGGCGAGCGCGATGATCTCGGCCGCCGTCTTCTGTTTCAGCAGATGCTGGACTTCGGGGATGAGGGTCGGCCGCGCCGCGACGCGTTGCGGGTTGGTCTTGAACTGCGGGTCGTTCAACTGCGCCGGCCAATCCACGGCATTGCAGAATGCCGCCCATTGCGTATCGCTGACGACGGCGAAGAAGATCTGCTGATCGTCGGCGGTCTCGAACACATCGTAGATCCCCCAGGCGGAGACGCGGATCGACATCGGCGGCAGCGCCTTGCCGGTCATCGCGTAGGCGGCCATGTGCTGCGATACGAGGAACGCGCAATTCTCGAACAGCGCCGCGCGCACGAGCTTGCCGCGGCCCGTCTGCTTGCGCTCGAGCAGCGCCGCCAGAATGCCGATGGCCGCGAACATCCCGCCCATGATGTCGTTGACCGAGCTGCCGGCGCGCAGCGGTCGTCCCGGCGGCCCGGTCATGTAGGCGAGGCCGCCCATCATCTGCACCACCTCGTCGAGCGCCGTGCGCTCCGCGTAGGGTCCATCGAGGAAACCCTTGTGCGAGGCGTAGACGAGCGCCGGATGCCGGCGCTTGAGCGTCTCGTGGTCGAGGCCGAGCTTGGCCATCGCGCCAGGGCGGAAATTCTCGGTGACGACGTCGGCGGTGGCGACGAGCCGCGTGACGATGGCGAGGCCCTCGGGCGACTTCATGTCGACCACCAGGGATTTCTTGTTGCGATTGAAGTTGACGAAGAATCCCGCGCCCGACCCCGTCAAGCGGCGTGTGTTGTCGCCGTCGGGCGTCGGTTCGACCTTGATGACCTCGGCGCCGAGATCGGCGAGCACGAGCCCGCAGGTCGGTCCCATCACCATGTGCACGAACTCGACCACGCGGATGCCGGCGAGGGGAAGCGGCGGTGAGTCGGCAGGACTGGTCATGCGCTGATGTCTCAAGGTCAGGGCTGGATTGATGGCAGCATAACCGACGGGCGACGTCATGCTCGCCCCGAGGAGATCCCGGTTCGTCCCAGGCCCTCGCCGGCGTTGGTGCCGGGGGCTACGCTCACCACGCGCATGATCCCTTCTTCCGATTGTGGCGTTCGTTGCAGCGGCTTGATCCGCTGCTCGACCGGCCCGGGGGCTGGTTCGGCGGCGCGCTGTGGCGGCTGCCGATCGCCGCGCCCGTCTTTGTGACTGCCGTGTACGCGCTGCGCCACGGCGCATATGCGCTGCTCGGTCTGCGCTCCAGCCACGAGTCTTGGCCCAGCGTATTCGCCTACGAGATGCTCAAATTCTCGATGTTCTACCTGCTGTTCATCGCGATCTTCTTCGGCATCCGATCGCATGCGGCGATGAACGTTCAGCGCCTGCGCGCCGAGCGCGAGCGTCGGCTGGTACAGCAGGCGCAATTGCTGCAGCTCGCGCAGCAGATCGAGCCGCATTTTCTGTTCAACGCGCTGAACACCATCGCCGCGACCGTGCATGCCGATCCCGATCTGGCCGATACGCTGCTCATCCGGCTTTCGACGCTGCTGCGCGCGGCCACCGATCTGGCACGCCAGCCGGTGCGGCCGCTCGGCTCCATCTCGAACCGCGCCATCCGCGTGGCGTGGCCGCCCGAATCGACATGCCATGCGGCTGCTGATCGTCGACGACGAAGCGCCGGCGCGCGCGCGACTCAGACGCTTGCTGGCGGCCTTCGCCGATGTCGAGCTGGTCGGGCGAGGCAGCGGACGGCATGAGCGCGCTGCAACAGGTCGGTGCGCTCGCGCCTGATGCCCTGCTGCTCGACATCCAGATGCCCGGCGCCAGCGGGCTCGATGTTGCCGCGTCGCTGCCCGAACCTGCACCCGCCGTGGTCTTCGTGACCGCCTACGATCGTTACGCCGTGCAGGCCTTCGACGCCGCGGCCATCGACTACCTGCTTAAACCGGTTGAACCCGAACGATTGGCGCGCGCCCTGGCGCGATTGCGCGCGCGGCGCCACGGTGGGACCCGGCCCCTTCCGCCGCGACAGCTGCTGGTGCCTGATTGGGGCCGAACCCACGTGATCCAGGTCGATCAGATCGAGTGGCTTGAAGCGGCCGACAACTACGTCATCATCCACGCCGCCGATCGCGCGCCGCTCATGCGCCGCGCGCTTGAGATCGCGGGCAGGCCGTGCGCCAGTCTGGGTTCGTCCCAGGGCGCTCCCGTCTCACCCCAAGACCGTGGCCCCGCGCTTCATCCGCTCTTTAGCCTGATCGCACATCCATGTTCGCGACGCATTTCCTGGCCGGCGCAATAGTCGCTCGGGCAGCGCTATGGCCGCGTCTCGAGGCCATGCGCCGGTCGGCGTTTGCCGTCGCCTTTGCCGGATGGCTGCTCATCGTCACCGATGCGCCGGGAAACGTGAGGCTGGTGGCGGTCAGCGCGATGCAATGGTACGCGGTCGTCGCCGCTGTCGGGTTCG
>JANNTF010001004.1:0-6483 GCA_031403455.1 Alphaproteobacteria bacterium
GGCGCGGTATCGGACGTGATGCATCATTCCGTCGAGGCGCTGACCTCGGTGCGGCTTTGCATCTTCTCGCGCGACGCCCTGTGGACCCTGTACAGCCGGTTTCCGAGCCTTTCTTTCGACGTCACGTGGCTGGCGTCGCGAGAAGAGCGTCTGCTCGACGAGCAACTCCTCACGGTCGGTCAGCGTAAGGCGGAGGAGCGTATCGCCTTCGTGCTGCTGCGACTGCTTCGGCGCGCCCAGCATGTCGAACTCGCCCACGGCAACAGCGTGGAGCTGCCGATGACTCAGCAGCACCTCGCCGACACGCTGGGATTCTCCCTCGTGCACACGAACAAGACGCTCAAGCGTCTCGAAGCGCGTCGGTTGTTCCGGTGGCGCGGGCGCCAGCTTACCGTGCTCGACCCCGAGGGGCTGGCCGCGCTGGCGCAGTACAGCGAAGATCCGGCGGCCCGCCGTCCGATCCTGTAGCCCCGGCGGCGATCCTGGGCGCCGGAGTCAGGAGGCGCGGCGTTGGGCGTTATGCTCGAAAAACAGGGCTTGGCTGACGACGGCCTGGATCACGCTGGTGTGGAAGGGCTTGTTGACCAGATAGGCGGGTTCCGGACGTTCGCCGGTGAGCAGACGCTCGGGATACGCCGTGACGAAGACGATCGGAACGCTGAACGATGTGAGAATTTGGTTCACCGCATCGATGCCCGAGCTGCCATCGGCGAGCTGGATATCGGCCAGGATCAATCCGGGCTTGGTCGCATTGGCCTTCGTGACGGCATCGCGATGCGTGCGGGCGATCCCGACGACGCGATGGCCCAGGGCCTGGACGATGTTCTGCAGATCGATCGCGATCAGCGGTTCGTCTTCGATGATCAGGATCGTCGTGGCCACTTCAGCGGCGATTTCCTTCGTCGCAGCGGCCGCCAGGCGTTCGAACTCGCTTTGGGCAACGCCCATGATCGCGGCCGCCTCGTTGGCGGAGAAGCCTTCCACGGTCCGCAGCAGGAAAGCCTGGCGCGGCCGCGGGGTGAGGGCGTCGAGCCGGTTCTCACCAGGCAGACGCGCCCCGGAACCCGGCTTTGCCGAGAGATTGGTCGGCACGCTGTCCCAGATGGCGAGCAGGAGGCGGTACAGCGCGGTCCGCGCGTCGTCCTCCGCCGGGAAGGTCGTCGTCCCGTCCACGATCGACTCGAGTGCAGCTGCCACATATGCGTCGCCGGCGGTCTGAGAACCGCTCAACAGCCGCGCAAACCGGCGCAGATGGGGAAGGTGCAGGGCGATATGCTCGGAAAGGCGCATGGGGTCCCTTTGGATTGGATTCGACGCTACGCGTGCAAAACGCCGATGGAACCATATGGTTCCATCGGCGTTGTTCGGTCGATGAAGATTGTCTGAGCGGGCGCAGGAGAGGCAAGACGCCGCGCGCCCGCGCAGGCATGCGAAGAGGCTTTCTCCGTTGATTTGGTGCGAGGAATGACGAGCGAGCGGAATAGTGAACCCAAAGCGCCGCGTGCGCCAAAGGACAAGACGCGGCGGCCGGCGCAGCCGGCCATCGGCGATCCCATTCAGCGGGCCATCGGCGACAAGCTGAAGGCCGAGTTCGAAGCCGTGGCGCAGCAGCCTGTTCCCGATCGATTCCTCGAGTTGCTGCGGCGGCTCGAGGAACAGGAACGGCAGAAGAAATGACGGCGCTTTCCGATTTCTCCGCCGACCTCATGAAGGAGGTTCCGCGCCTGCGGGCATTCGGCGCGTCGCTGAGCGGGTCGCTGAGCGCCGCCGACGACCTCGTTCAGGAGACTCTGATCAAGGCATGGACCCATCGCGCCAGCTTCGTCCCGGGCACCAATCTACGAGCGTGGCTGTTCACGATCCTGCGCAATACGTTTCGATCGCAGCGCCGCAAGCTCGGGCGCGAGGTCGGCGACGACGGCCGCTTTGCCGAGCGGCTCTCGAGTCCGGCGGCGCAAACCGGTCACATCGAGATTCTCGAGCTCAAGATCGCCTTGGACAAGCTGCCGACCGATCAGCGCGACGCGCTCGTGCTGATCGGGATTTCAGGATGTTCCTATGAGGAAGCGGCCGTGATCTGCGGCGTCGCGCAAGGCACCATCAAGAGCCGGGTCAATCGCGCGCGCCGCCGCCTCGGTGAAATGCTCAACATCACGGGGGTTGGCGAGATCGGACCACACGGCAGTGATCTTGCGGTTCTCTCCGCCCCGATGCGTGAGAAATCCAGCGTCTGAGCAGGTACGGATGGCGCCTGGAGAGAATTCCACGGACGACGACGCCACGCGATATCACGCGCTGTTCTCGGCCGTGGGAGATGCGATTGCCGTGATCGACGAGGATGGAACGATCCAGGCGTTCAATCCGTCCGCCGAACGCATCTTCGGCCATGCGGCCACTGAGATCATCGGGCGGCAGCTGGACTTGCTCATTGCGCGCGATGACCATCGCGACACCGATCGACCGATGGGACGGCAGTGGATCCTCGGTCTCGGTCGTGAGGTTGTGGGCAGGCGGCGCGATGGATCGACATTCCCGGCGGCGCTGACCGTGGTGGAATGGCCTCCGAAGCACCGCCGCTTCTGCGCAGTGATCATGCGCGACAGCAGCGAGAGCGCGCGCGCGAACGCGGCGTTGCAGCAGAGCGAGGAGCGCTTCCGGCTGCTGATCGACGGCGTTTGCGACCACGCGATCTGCATGCTCGATCCCGAGGGTCGCATCGTCGGCTGGAACAGCGGCGTCGAGCGGCTGACGGGCTGGACGGAGGCCGAGAGCATCGGCGCGTCGCTTGCCGCGTTGTTCGGCACGCCGGAGAGTCCGGCCAGTCAAGCGCATGGGTTGATCGAAGCCGCTGGCCGCAGCGGGCGTGCCGAAGGGGATGGTCGGCTGCGACGCCGCGATGGGGCGGAGATATCCCTGACGATCACCGTGACGACACTCGTGCCTCTCGCGGGTCAAGCCCGGGGGTTCGCGGTCGTAATGCGCGACATCACGGCGCGCGATGAGGCGGATCGTCGCCAAAAGCTCCTGATGCGCGAGGTCGAGCATCGCGCGAAGAACGCGCTCGCCGTCGTCCAATCCCTGGTCCGCCTGTCCTGGGCTCCCGACACGCCGTCGTTCATCCATGTCGTCGAGGGACGGATCGCCGCCCTCGCGCGCGTTCATACGCGCCTCGCGGTCCATCATTGGGAAGCCGCGCCATTGCGGGTTCTCGTCGATGAGACCCTGGACATGCTGGAGCCGGAGTTCCGGGCGCTGCTCCAGGTCGACGGCCCCGACTTGTGGCTTTCGCCGACCGCGGCGCAGTCGACGGCACTCGCCATCCATGAACTCGTCACCAATGCGTGCAGGCATGGCGCATTGCGCAGCACTCATGGTGGCGTCGCGATTGCGTGGCGGCAGAACAGCGCGGGAGAAAGGTTGAGCGTGACGTGGACTGAACGCAACGCAATCGGCGATCAGAGCCAGCCCACCGAAGGATTCGGTCATGCCATCATTCGCGCGACAATCGAGACCCAGCTCGACGGATTGGTTCAGATGGACTGGCTGTCCGACGGGCTCGTGTGCCGCCTCGGCATTCCGGCTCGTCATCTCGTCACGGTGTAGCCTCGCGTGCCGCTACGCTGCATGCCCGCTCAAGTCGGAAATGTGACGGTGATTCGGGCGCCATGATGATGGGGGTCGATGGTGATTTGGGCATCCAGGCTGATCGCCATCGCCTCGATCACGCGCCGACCCAGGCCGGTGCCGTTCACCGTGGTGGCTTCATCGAGGCCGACCCCATCGTCCTCGACGGTCAGCAAAAGCGTGTTGTCGGCGTCGCCCTGGCGCAGCAGGATGCGAATCTCGCCTGCGCATGACTCCTCGGGATAGGCGTATTTCAGCGAGTTGGTGACCAGCTCGGTGACGATCACCCCGACGGGGACCACGCGGTCTGTGGCCAGGATGATGGGGACGGTCTGCAGAATGAGGTGGTGGCGTCCCTCACTGGCGGTGAGGGAGCGTTCGAGTTCCGCCATCAGGCCACGCAGATACTCGCTGAGGTCCGTATTTTCGACGTCCGCAGACGTATATAATCGGCGATGGACCTGCATGATGGCCGCCAGGCGATGCTGCGTATCCATGAGGGCGCTGCGCGCGGCGGCATCGGTGATGCCGCTCATCTGCAGCCGGACGAGCGATCCGACCAGCGCGAGGCTGTTCGCGATCCGATGGTTCATCTCGCGCAGCAGAACGGATTGGCGTTCGACCAGCGCTTCCAGCCGATGATTGGCGGCTTCGATCGCTTCCAGGGGCGACCGCCCGCTCGCGACGGAGTTCCATCTGCTCGATCGCCTGACGAATGGCGGTCCGCAGCAGATCCAGGAAGTCGCCTTCCGCGCTCTTGATGACATAGTCGGCGGCGCCGGCCTTCAGCGCGGCCACGGCGATGCGGCTCTCCTGCGATCCCGTGAGATAGACGATCGGCGGCGGCCGCGGAATCTCCTGGTTGATCTGCGCCAGCGTCTCGAGGCCATCTTGCTCGGGCATGTAGTGGTCGAGGACCACGAGGTCGAACTCGGTCGATTTCAACAGCGCCATCGCCATGCCGGCATTGGTGGCCGACGTGACCGCGAAGCCGTAGCGCACGAGGTCGCGTGACACGAGGCGTCCCAGCGCGATGTCGTCGTCGATATAGAGGATCCGAGGCAGCATGCCGGTGGGTGAGGATTCAGCGGCCATGACGGCGGGCTCCGATGGTCGTGGTCATCTTCGCGCGGTGTGTCTCGAAACGCATCACGGCCGATGGGTCAGGCGCTTCCCCTCAGCGGCCCATCCATGGCGGGCAACTCGATCACCTCGAGGAACAGCCCCAGCCTCTGGATCGCGGCCGCGAAGGTCTCGTGGTCGACCGGCTTCGTGACATAGACGTTGCAACCCAGATCGTAGCATCGCTGGATCTCCTGTTGATCATCAGTGGTCGTCAAGACGACGACAGGAACACGACGGAGCTTTGGATCCGCCTTGAGCCTCGCCAGGATGTCGATCCCGCTGATGTCCGGCAGATTGAGGTCGAGCATCACGAGGCCGATGCCTGGCGTGAGCCCTCCCTGCATCAGCCATTGCAGTGCCGCATGACCGGTCCGGAAGAACTCAATCTGATTGCTGATGCCGGCGCGGCGCATGTTCCTCTCGATCAGCCGCGCATGGCCTTCGTCGTCCTCGATCATGACAATCGTACCGCTGCGTGCCGGACGGGAGGCCATCATGTGTCTCTCTTGGTGACGACGAGATTCTTGGGAAGATTGACCACGAAGCATGCTCCCTCGCCGGGTTGCGACGAAACCAAAATGCTGCCGTCCATGCGCCGCACGAGGGATCGCACATGCGCAAGGCCAAGACCCTCGCCCTCGGTGTCCTGAGGTCCGGCGCGTCGGAAGAGTTCGAAGATCCGCTCATGGTCGCGCGGGTCGATGCCGCGCCCATTGTCCTGGACGTCGATCTCGACGCGCGCACCAAGTGTCCGACCACGCACGACGATGCGGCCCGGCCGCGCCGGGTCGAGGTACTTGACGGCATTCTCGAGCAGATTCGCCAGGACCTGTTCGACCGCCGGGTGGTCGCCGACCAGTTCGGGCAGCGGCGCCTCGACGTCGATCTCCCCATTCGCCAGGGTGAGTTGCGTCTTCAATCCCGCGACCACTGCATGGATGATCTCGGTCAGCGACAGAATTTCAGGGTTCATCGTACGACGGCCTTCGCGGGCGAGCTTCAGAATGCCCTTGATCAGGCGATCCATTCTGGCGCTCGAGCCGCGGATGAATTCGAGGGCCTCTGGAATGTCCTCCTTGATCGCCTTCGTGACCTCGATGGGTATTTCGGTCGTGTCTGCCTGATGCTGGAAGTACACGGCGAGCTGATCGATGGATTTCACCAGCTCGCCGGTGAAGCCCACGATGTTGACGAGCGGCGCGCGCAAATCGTGCGATGCAACGTAGACGAAGCGTTGCGCCTCCTCGACCGATTCATGCAGCTGGGCGCTGCGTCGCGAGACGGTGGCTTCGAGATCCATGTTCGTGGCGATCAGCGCCTCGCGCGCGATCTCGAGCTCTCGCGTCCGAGCCGCAATGCGTTGCTCGAGCGTTTCGTTGAGGCTGCGCAAGTCGTCGCGAGCGCGCTCGGCGGACTGCGTGGCCCGGGCCTGGGCAAAGGCGAGTCCCGCGAGCATGAGGCTGCCGATCACGCCGGTGACGAAGGCGCCCTGGCTGAAACGCAGCGGCGACAATCGGAAAAATGGTTCGCGCGCGGCGACGACGGCGGTCCAGCGGCGCCCCGCGATCGTCAGGGCAAATCGCGCAGAGAAGGGCCGCGACGCCATGTCGGCCTCGGCATCGGTGCGGTAGAGAAGGTTTCGCGGCGACGGGTCATCGCCGTCGTAGAGAGCCACGGCAAAGTCACGCGTCTCATCCGTCTCGGTGAAGAAGGCCGAGAGGAAATCGCGCGCCC
>JANNTF010001005.1:0-4115 GCA_031403455.1 Alphaproteobacteria bacterium
CATGACATTCGCGGACCGCTTGCGAGTTTGAAAGGAATTTGCAGTGTGGCAATCATGGATGTAAAAGATCCGCTTGCGCTCGATTACCTGAATATCCACGGTGCCGGCATCGGCGAGGCCGAACTGGTCCTCGCCATTGGCGACGAGCTGCACCGCGACGCCCGAGCCGCGGCCTTCATTGATCGTCAGATCGATGCCGGCCTGTTTGTAGAAGCCGCGCTCGACGCCGAGGTAGTAGGCGGGATGCTGGCCGATCAGGATCCAATTCAGTCGCAGCGAGACTTTTTCTTGAGCGAGCGCGGCGCTGGCGCTCGCCAGCACCAGCACGCTGGTCATGACGGCTAGAATCTTCTTCATAGTCGGGTCTCTCCCTTCGTTGTGTCCGCTAGACCGATCCGGTCTGTGGGCCCCCTTGTGAAACATGCCAGGGGATGGCGACGCGCTCGGCGAATTCGACCGCGTAGTAGATGGCGAGCCCGATCAGGCTCAGGGTGATGATCGCGGCGAACACCAGCGGCGTGTCGATGTTGCCGTTGTATTCGAGCAGCAGATAGCCGAGCCCGCGATTCGAGCCGACGAACTCCGCGACGACGGCCGCTGTCGCGGCGATCGCGGCGCCGACCTTCAGGCCGGTGAAGATGCTCGGCAGCGCCTGCGGCAGGCGGATCTTGACGAACATCTTCCACTGCCCGGCGCCGGTGGTGCGCGCGAGATCCATGATGTCGGGATCCGCGGCCTTGAACCCGGCGATCGCGGAAATCACCATCGGGAAGAAGGACAGCAGGAACACCAGCATCACCTTCGGCGCGAAGCCGAAGCCGAACCAGATGATGAACAGCGGCGCGATCGCGATCTTGGGGATGATCTGGAACACGACCAGGAGCGGATAGAGCGTCGTCTCGATGAATCGCGAATAGGCGATGACCAGAGCCAGCGGGATGCTCACCAATACGGCGACGACATACCCCGCGACGATGATCTGACCCGTGAAGAAGGCATGCGTGAAGATGCGACCGGCCTGCCCGATGAAATCCTCGCCGATCTTCGACGGGCCGGGCAGGATGTAAGCGGGAAGGCGCAGCAGGCGGTAGGCGAGTTCCCACAGCACGAAGACGACCACGAATGTCATGGTCGCGCGGATCCACCCATCGCTGGCGCGCATGCGGCGTCGTGGGGTCGGGGAAGTGGGAATCGTCATCGCATCCAGCATGCGGTTGAGGAGCGCGGCACTTTGAAGGGCGGCAGAGTTTGATTCAACCCTTGGGATCGGAGCGTGGTGCATGAGGATCGCCGTGTTGGAGGTCGGACATTGGCATGCGCCCTTGGCGCGTGTGGGGCTGGAGCGTTTGAACGCCGAAATCGTGGCGGTCTCGGCGCGCGATCCGGCCGTGGCGGCGCCTTGGGTCGAGCGTTTCGGCTGTCGCGCCTATCCCGATGCGACCGCGTTGCTGGCAAGCGAGCGCGTCGAGTTCGCCTTCGTCTTCGATCGCCATCGCGACCTTGCCGCCACCGGGCGCACCGTGCTCGAGCGCGGCATCGCCTGCTCGATCGAGAAGCCCGGCGGCATGTCGGCCGCCGATGTCGCGTCGCTGATCCAGACGCGCGATCGGCGCGGCGTGTTCGCCTCGGTCCCGTTCGTCAATCGCCTGAGCCCGCTCGCCCGGCACCTGCGCACGCGCATCGCCAACGGCGACTTGTCCGCTCCGAGCTACGCGTCCCTCGTCGATCTCGCCGGCTCGCCGGCGCGTTATCCCGAGATGGGCTGCGCGTGGATGCTCGATCCCGCTCTGGCCGGCGGCGGCTGCCTGATCAATCTCGGCGTTCATTTCATCGACCTCTTCGCCTTTCTCATGCAGCGCCCGGCGCGGCTGGCCGGCGCCACGCTGAGCCGTGCGGTTCACGGCGGGCCGATGGAGGATCATGCGCGTCTGCTGCTCGACAACGACCGCGGCGGCGCGGCGCTGGTGGAGGTCGGCTATTGCTATCCCGACGACGAGGGCCGCCATCAGGCCGCTGCCGTGCTCGGATCGGGCTGGTTCGCCGAAGCACAGGGCGATGTCTGCCAGCTCACGCGCGGCAGCGCGCGCGAGAGCTTCGCCTGTCCGCTGGATGCCGCCCCGCTCTATGCCGACTACGTCGAGGCGACGTTACATGCGGCTTCGCGCGGCGAAGCGCCGGTGGCCACGCTCGAGGATCTCCACGCGGTCATGACGATCGTCGATCAGGCCTATGCCGCGGGCCGCTCCAGGGCGTAGCGCAATACCGGATTGCCGAGAAACGTCGAACTGCCATCGGGGCGCATGCCCAGCTTCTCGACGACGCGCATCGAGCCGCGGTTCTCCGGCACGAGCAGGGCGATGAGGCGCGGCAGTTTCAGCACCGCAAAGCCGTAATCGCGCGCGGCGATCGCGCCTTCGGTGGCGAGTCCGCGTCCCCAGACCGCGTCGTCGAAGGCGTAGAGGATTTCCGTTTCACCATGCTCGGGAAGGAAACGCAGGCCACAATGGCCGACGAGGCGTGCGCGTTCCGTGTCGATCGCCGCCCAGGGGCCGTAGCCATGCTCGCTCCAGTGCTGCTGGAAACTCGCCATGGTCGCCAAGGTACGCGCGCGAATCTCCGCGTCATCGGCCCCGCGAAAGCTGGGCAGGAAGCGCGCGACTGCGGGTCTGCGTCGGATGTCGTCGTACGCATCCGCGTCTTGCGCCACGAAACGGCGCAGGCGAAGGCGTGATGTTTCGATTTCGTGCATCGTCATGACGATACTCTGCCCGATCTTCGGTCGGGGCTGAAGCGTGTCGGCGGATCCGGACTGCACGTCGCGCGCCGTCGAACGTATAGTCTCGGCCCCGCACGAAAAATGCCCAGAGGGCCCAGAGGAGAGTTGCGATGTTTGCCTATGTCGGTTCGTTCACGGATACCGGGCGCAAGGCCCGCGGCAACGGCATCAACGTCTTCCGGGTCGATACGACGACTGGCGACTTCACGCATGTCCAGCATCTCGGCGGGTTGGACAATCCGTCTTTCCTGGTGCTCAGCCGCGACGAGCGATTTCTCTATGCCGTTCACGGCGATCGCGACTATGCGACGAGCTTCGCGCTCGATCCCGCAAGCGGCGAGGCGCGCCTGCTCAACCGTGCCGCGACCGGCGGCCTCAACGGTGTGCGTCAGGATTTCGACCGCAGCGGCCGATTCATGGTGGTCGCCAACTACATGGGCGGGAATGTCGGCGTGCTGGCCGTGCGCGCCGATGGCTCGCTTGGCGATCATCACGATCTGCTGGCGCTGAGCGGCGATCACGGTCCCCATCGTACGGAGCAAACCCGCCCGCTTCCGCATGATGTCGCTTTCGATCCCAGCCGTGGTTTCGTGTTGATTCCCGACAAGGGGCTCGACGCGATCTTCGTGCTGCGCTTCGTCACTGCGACCGGGCGTCTGGCGCTGCATCGCAAGGTGACGACGCGACCGGGGGCGGGGCCACGCCACATCGCCTTCCATCCCACGCTTCCCGTGGCCTATCTCTGCAACGAGCTCGACAGCACGATGGCGACCTATCGCTGGAACGCAGCCGCTGGCGAACTCACGCCGCTGCAGATCGTGACCTCGCTGCCGGAGGATTTCTTCGGGGCGAACACGACGGCCGAGATCGCGATCGGCAGGGATGGGCGCTTCGTCTATTGCTCCAATCGCGGTCACGACAGCATCGCGATCTACGCGGCCGATCCCGCCACCGGCCTGCTGCGCATGGCCGGCTGGGAGCCGAGCCAAGGCCGTGATCCGCGCTTCATCGGCCGCGATCCGACCGGCCGATTCCTCTACGCCACCAACGAGAACGGCGACAACATCGTCGCCTTCGCGATCGACTCCGCCACCGGCAAACTGCGCGCGACCGGCCACAGCGTGAAGCTCGGCAGCCCGGTCACGATCGCGTTCACGTCGGGGATCTGAACATGCGTGACGAGTCCCCATCTCGTCGTCCCTCCTCGACTCGAGCTACGGCATGCACACATCTCCGGAGCGAGAAGCCAGGCAGTTCTCGTCGCCCCTCCTCGACTCGAGGAGGGGCAGCGCGCGAAGCGCGCGGGGTGGTGAGTCCACGGCTGTACGTCGTACGCGTC
>JANNTF010001006.1:0-4517 GCA_031403455.1 Alphaproteobacteria bacterium
GCCGCGACATGCGTGCGGGCGCAGGAGCCCGGGCGCATCTATCGCCTCGGCATCCTGTTCGTCAGTCAGAGAGCGGGCGACGAAGTGCGCGAGTTCACGCTCCCCGAGCTCGCTCAGCGCGGCTTCGTCGAAGGGCGCAATCTGATCGTCGACCTGCGCGTCGTCCCGGCCGCGCAGATGGCCGACGCCGCGCGCGAGATGGCCGCCGCACGGCCCGATGTGCTGATGGGCGGCGCCGGTGCGATTCAGCTTCTCGCTCCCGCCGCGCCGCTGACGCCGATCGTGTTGATTTTTGGCGACGATCCGGTCCGCACCGGCCTCGTCGAAAGCCTGCGCCGACCCGGCAGGCGCATCACCGGGCAAATGCTCGTTGCCGACGAGCTCGAACCCAAGCGCCTGACCATCCTGCTCGAGGCCTTGCCGCGCCTCCGCCGCATCGCGGTGCTGGCCCATGATCCGCCGCGCGGCCCTCTCACCGAGGCCAATCTGATCGAAGCGGCTGCACGCATCGGCGTCAGCGTCACCTTCTTCCGCGTCGCATCGTCCGACCATTATCGCGAGGCCTTTGAGCGCATGCGCGAGGCCGGCGCCGAAGCGCTGCTCATCCGCAACTCACCCGAGTTCTCGCAGGATGCGGCGATGCTGGCCGGGTTGGCCATCACGGCCGGCCTGCCGGCAGTCTGCACTTATAGTGCTGAGGCACGCAGCGGCTGCCTTCTGAGCTACGGGCCAAGCCTGCCGGCGCTGCGCCGTCGCACCGCCGACTACGTAGCGCGGATCTTCCGCGGCGCCGACCCAGGCGAGATGCCGGTCGAGCAGCCGACGGTGTTCGAGTTCGCCGTCAACCTCAGGACCGCGCGCGCATTGGGCATCGAACTCCCGCCATCGATCCTGATCCGCGCCGACGAGGAGATCGAATGATCGTGCGGCTCGTATTCACAAGCACTCCGGCTCTCCCTCCCCTCTTGCGGGGGAGGGAGTCGGGTAGTGGCTGGGTGCGAGGTTGCGCGCCGCTCAGCTCGCATCGACGAGGTGATCGAATGAAGCGTCGTACGATCATCGTGAGTCTTGCTGGGACGGCGGCCTTGTCCCTGCATCCGGGTGCGCGGGCGCAGCAGCGGCTGCGGCGGATGGCGCGGGTGGCGGTGCTGTCGCCGGGCGTGAGCGAAACGCGCTCGGTCTTCGTGGCGTTCCGCACGCGGCTGCGCGAGCTGGACTACGAGGAGGGTCGCGACGTCGTGCTCGAATTCCATTTCGCGAATGGCGGCGAACGGCTCGCGTCCCTGGCGCAGGCGATCGCGCGCGACGGCGTCGATCTGGTGCTGGCCGACGGTCGCCTGGCCGCGCAGGCGATGCACGCGGCAAGCCGCACGATGCCGATCGTCGCGGTCACCGGGTTGCCGGTGGAGCTCGGCCTCGGCGCGAGCCTGGCGCGCCCGGGTGGCAATGTGACGGGCATCGCGACCATGTCATCCGAGCTCGGCGCCAAGCAGCTCGAGTTCCTGCACGAGATCCTGCCCGCGGCGCGGCGCATCGGCGTGGTCGACGCGTCGATCTCCGCGCCGTCCTATAGCGCCCTTGAAGAGCGCGCCGCGGCGCTGGGCGTGACGCTGCGCCGCATCCTGCTGCGCACGCAGATCGACGCCGAGCGCGAGCTCGCACCCGTCGCCCTGCGCGATATCGACGGACTCGTCCTGCCCCCCAGCGCACTCATCGCCCAGTTCAGCGCGATCCTGATTCGACTCATCGACGCCGCGGGCAAGCCGGCGATCTACGGCGATCGCGATTTCGTCGCCGCCGGCGGACTGATCTTCTACAGCATCGACATCGACGATGCGTTCCGTCGCGCCGCGAGTCTCGTCGACCGCGTGCTCAAGGGCGCCGATCCGGCGACGACGCCGTTCGAACAGCCGACGCGCATCACGCTGATCGTCAATCTCAAGTCCGCGAAAGCGCTCGGCCTCACGCTCCCGCCTGCCATCCTCGCCCGCGCCGACGAGGTGATCGAGTGAGCCGACTGACGCTGGAGGCGATTCGGGCTCCGTTGCCGGACGCGCTGCCGGTCAACGCAACAGGTCGCGGAACTGGTCGATGGTCAGGCCGGCGTCGCGGACGATGCCACCCATTGTCAGGGCGTTGATCGGATTGTGCCTCGGGATGGTCAGGATGCGGCGACCGTCGGTCAAGACGACGTGCTTGCCTTGGCGGGCGATTCGGAAGCCGGCCTTCTCGAGAGCGCGGATGGCGTCGAGGTGGTTGATGCCCGGAAGCTTCGGCACGGATCAGGCGGCGACTTCGATCTCGCGGATGTCAGCGTCTTCGAGCAGCAGCTCCGCGACGGCGAGATATTCCTTGATCGCCGTCTTCACGTTTTCGATCGCTTCCGGTTCCGTCGCGCCTTGCGACCAGCACCCTGGGAGGCCAGGCACGGATACGGCGAAGCCCTCCTCGGATTTTTGCAGCGCGATTCGATAGCGCATCGGGTCGGCCCTCCGGTTCTGATGAACTCGGCCATTGATATCATGACCGCGCGACCGACGCGCGGAGCAGATTGGTTAATCCCAAGAGGTTCGAGGCTCACCCCAGAAAACTCACCCGTGTTTGGTTTCTCGGTTTGGTTTCTCTCCGCGGCTGCTCGGGCGCGCGAACGGACTCGCCTGGAACGGGTCTTGCAGTATCATTTGGTCCGCACCGGTCTTCGCAACGGCGATGCCCGGTGCCAAGAGAGCCATAGGACGCGTTCAATCCTCAGGAGGGGTTTTATGTCGAGACTTCATATCAGCGGCAGCATGCTGCTCGCGACGGCGGCAACTGCCGTCGTCTTGAGCGGCCCCGCCCACGCGCAGACTCGCGCCGAGACGCTGCGTCAGGTGACGGGCAACACGATCAACACCCTCGACCCGACCATGCCGGGCTCGACACGCGAGGCGTTCGGCCTGAGCTGGAACGTCTATGACCGGCTGGTGAGCTTCGAGCGCAAGCAGGTCGGCAATGGCTTCATCTATGAATTCGGCCGCGTGCGGCCCGAACTCGCCGAGAGCTACGAGGTCAGCCCCGACGGCAAGAAGATCGTGTTCAAGATCCGGCGCGACGCGAAGTGGCATGACGGCTCGGCGGTGACGGCCGAGGACGTGAAATGGTCGCTCGACCGCTCGGTCGCCTCGAAATCGCTGGCGCCGACGCAGATGGCGCATGGCTCGATGACCAAGCCCGAGCAGTTCCGCATCATCGACGAGCGCACGGTCGAGATCGTGCTCGAGAAGCCGGACCGGCTCGCCCTGCCCAACATCGCGACCGTCTACACGATCATGATCAACAGCAAGGTCGCGCGCAGCCACGCGACGGCCGAGGATCCCTGGGCGCAGGCGTGGCTCAAGGACAACACGGCCGGCGGCGGCGCCTACGTCGTCGAGAGCTTCCGGGCCGGCGAGCAGGTGACCTTGCGGCGCAACGAGAATTGGAAGAGCGGCGCGGGCGGCGAGCTGCCGTTCTTCAAACGCGTGATCGCCCAGACCGTGCCCGAGGCGGCGACGCGCGCCAACCTGGTCGAACGCGGGGATGCCGATCTCTCGATCGATCTCCAGGCGAGCGATGTCGTCGCGCTCGAACAGCGCGGCAAGGTGAAGATCGTCTCGACGCCGCAGTTCAACGCCTTCCAGGCCGTGGCGTTCAACACCCGCATGGCGCCGTTCGACAATCCGAAAGTCCGCCTCGCCCTCGCGCATGCCCTGCCCTACGAGGACATGTTCAAGGCGGCGCTATTCGAGCGCGGCACGCCGCTCTACAACGCCAATTGGACCGGCAGCCCAGCCAACGCCGAGTTCCCGCAGCGCATGCCCTTCAAGCTCGATCTCGCGAAGGCCAAGCAATTGCTGACCGAAGCGGGATTTCCCAACGGCTTCGAGACCACCTTCTCGTTCAATGTCGGCTCGGCGGCCGTCAGCGAGCCGCTCTCGGTGCTGCTCAAGGAATCCCTGGCCAAGATCGGCGTCAGGGTCGAGATCCAGAAACTGCCGGATGCGCAGATCAGCACGCTGGTGACGGAGAAGAAGCTGCCCTTCCTCACCGAGCAATCGATCGCGTGGCTGCCCTCGACCGATTATTTCTTCCGCAATTTCTTCATGGGCGAGAGCCGCTGGAACTACAGCTCCTGGCTCAACACGGAAGTCGCGGAGATCGCCAATGTCGCGCGCTACGAGCAGGACCAGGCCAAATATGACGTCGCCGCGAAGCGCCTGATCGCGCTCGCTGCCGCGGAAGCGCCGATGCTGCTGCTGTGGCAACCCAACCAGGATGCGGTCATGGCCGCGAATGTCGAGGGCTACACCTACTGGTTCCACCGCCAGGTCGATTTCCGCGACATGAAGCGGAAGTAGATCGCGAAAGAACAGGAGAGAGAGCGGCCGCACCTCCCCGGCGATCTCGCCTCCGCGAGATCGCCTGTCCCTCCTCAAGGTGAGGAGGGACGACTAGTCTCGCCGCGTCGCCCCTCCTCAACTCGAGGAGGGGCAGCGCGG
>JANNTF010001007.1:0-8300 GCA_031403455.1 Alphaproteobacteria bacterium
CAGTATCGGCTGCCGGTGAAGGCGTTCATCCTCAACAACCGCTACATGGGCATGGTGCGGCAGTGGCAGGAGCTTCTGCACGGCAGTCGATATTCCGAGAGTTACATGGACTCGTTGCCGGATTTCGTGAAGCTCGCCGAGGCGTTCCAATGCGTCGGCTTGCGCGCCTCCAAGCCCAGTGAACTCGATGACGTGATCAAGGAGATGCTCTCGAACGGCCGCCCGACGATCGTCGACGTGGCGGTCGACGAAAAGGAGAATTGCTTCCCGATGATCCCGTCCGGTGCCGCGCATAACGAGATGCTGCTCGGACCCGCGGCCAGTGGTGCGTCAGGCAAGCCGGTTTCGGAAGAGGGCATGGTCCTCGTCTGAAGCCTGAACCCAGCGGCGTGTCGCGATGCGCCGCTCTCCTTCGTTCGACGCGAAGCCGGTCGTTACCGCTGCCAGATCCGAGAGTCTTTCATGCCCCCCCAGCAGATCATCGAGCGTCACACCATTGCAGTCATTGCCGACAACGAACCCGGCGTGCTCGCACGTATCGTCGGCCTGTTCTCCGGCCGCGGCTACAACATCGAGAGTCTGACTGTCGCCGAGACCGATCCGGCGGCGCATCTCTCGCGTTTCACCATCGTGACCTCGGGCACGCCCATGGTCATCGAACAGATCAAGAGCCAGCTCGACCGTCTCGTGCCCGTGCACCGCGTCTGCGACATGACGCTGGTCGGTGCGCATGTCGAGCGCGAGCTGGCGTTGCTCAAGACCGTCGGCAGCGGTGAGAAGCGCGTCGAATCGCTGCGCCTCGCGGATGTCTTCCGCGCCAAAGTGATCGATTCGACGGCCGAGTCCTTCGTGTTCGAGATCACCGGCGCGACCGATAAGGTCGATGCCTTCGTCAAGATCCTGCAGCCGCTCGGGCTCGTCGAGGTGAGCCGCACCGGCGTCGCCGCGATCTCGCGGGGCGCGCTGCCGATGTGACCCGGCCTTGAGCAAGCTTGATACTTGTCGTCGGCTGAGCCATCGCGCTAAACCACCGCGCCAATTCAATCCCTAGACGACGCACCACACGCTCCGGAGAGGAAACCAACATGCGCGTTTATTACGACCGCGATGCCGACGTGAACCTGATCAAGGGCAAGAAGATCGCCATGATCGGCTTCGGCAGCCAGGGCCATGCCCATGCGCTCAACCTGCGCGACAGCGGCGTCAAGGACGTGGCCGCTGCGCTGCGCTCGGGCTCGCCCTCGTCGAAGAAGGCCGAGAGTTACGGGTTCAAGGTCATGACCGTCGCCGAGGCCGCGAAATGGGCGGATGTCATGATGATGGCCGCGCCCGACGAGCTGCAAGCAGGGATCTGGAAGAACGATTTGCGCGACAACATGAAGCCGGGTTCGGCGATCGCATTCGCGCATGGCCTGAACATCCATTTCAATCTGATCGAGCCGCGCGCCGACATCGACGTCTTCATGATCGCGCCGAAGGGGCCCGGTCATACGGTGCGCTCGGAATACGAGAAGGGTGGCGGCGTGCCGTGCTTGGTCGCGATCCATCAGAATTCCAGCGGCAATGCGCTGGAAGTCGCGCTGAGCTATTCCTCGGCGATCGGCGGCGGACGCGCCGGCACGATCGAGACCAGCTTCAAGGAAGAATGCGAGACCGATCTGTTCGGCGAGCAGGTCGTGCTCTGCGGCGGTCTCTGCGCGCTGATCATGGCGGGTTACGAGACACTCGTCGAAGCGGGATATGCGCCAGAAATGGCGTATTTCGAGTGTCTGCACGAGGTCAAGCTGATCGTCGACCTAATCTATGAGGGCGGCCTCGCGACGATGCGCTATTCGATCTCCAACACGGCCGAGTACGGCGACTACACACGCGGATCGCGGATCATCACGCCGGAAGTGAAGGCCGAGATGAAGCGCGTCCTCGAGGACATCCAGTCCGGCCGCTTTGCGCGCGACTGGGTGCTCGAGAATGCCGCGGGGCAGGCCAGCTTCAAGGCGATGCGCCGCCGCCACGCCGAGCATCCGATCGAGAAGGTCGGCGAGCAACTCCGCGCCATGATGCCCTGGATCGCCAAGAACAAGCTGGTCGACAAGGCCAAGAACTGAGACACCGCTGCGCTCCTGAGACGGCATCACCCCGGCACGCGGCCAGGGCGATGCCGTCGGCAGCGCGGGCACGAAGGAAGTAGCATTGCGCACGCGTGCTTTGCGGCGCGCCTCCGATGTGCTCCATTCGTGACATGGGGTTCGTGGGAGGCAAATTCATGTTCAGGTTCGGTTTCGCATCGACCGTCGCCGCGCTGTCGATCTTGCCGGTTCTGGCCCTGGCCCAGCCCAAGCCGCCGACCGGCGCCGCCACGATTGCACCCGCGGTCCAGGCTGGCGCCGCGCAAGTCGCTGAGGGGAGCTTCTCGGGCCCGTTGCGGGACGGCAAGCCCAATGGCAAAGGGCAGCTGACACTGCGCAGTGGCTTGGTGATCGAGGATGCCGAGTATCGCGAAGGCAGTTTCACCGGCTTCGTCGTGTGCAACTCCGGCGACGCGGCGAGCTTCGCGGCGATCGCTTGGCGCGATGGCGATGACTGGACGAGCAAGGGCTGGTATCGGGTCGATGCGAAGAAATGCAACACGCTCTGGCAAGGTCGGCTCGATCGCCGCTATGTCGGCTATCGCGTCGAGGCCGATGGCAAGGAGCGTGTGGGTGGCGAATTGCTGTTCTGCATGCATCCGACGGACGGCTTCGACATGAAGAACGGTGCCGCCTGTCCGACCGGTGGCGTGCGCCGCGGGTTTGCGCTTGCGGATCTCGGCGAAGGTCAGAACAAGCGACTTGGGACGATCGTCGAAACCGGTGGCGCCGCTGCCGTCGTCAGTGGTGGGGGTGCCACGCCGCCTGTCATTGCAAGCACGACGGGAACGCTCGAACTCACCGACGGCACCTATACCGGTGCGATCCGCGACGGCAAGCCGTGGGGCAAGGGTGTGATCGCGTACAAGGATGGCGGCCGGCTCGAGGCGGAATTCATCGACGGCAAGGCGAACGGCGCGGGCTCGTTGTTCGATCGCAACAAGAACAAATGGATCGGGCCGTTCAAGGACGGGCTCCTGCAGGGCAAGGTGCGAGTCGAATGGAGCGACGGTACGGTCCTGGATCCGGCCGATATGGAAGCCGGTCGCATCGTCGGGTTTGCCTTCTGCAATCCGCGCGACACTGCCGTCTTCGGTGCGGTCGGCTACCGGAACGGCGAGGCTTGGACCGCGAAGGGCTGGTACAAGGCGGACGCGAAGCAATGCGTCTATCTGCGGTCCGGCAATTTGGATCAGCGGAACTGGTATTATCGGTTCACCGCCGGCGAGACCGAATTGAAGGGCGGCGAGTATAAATTCTGCATCAACCCCACGAATGCGTTCGAGATGAACATCACCGAACCTTGCCCGGCGGGTGGCACGATGCAGGGATTTGCCGAGTACGACCTCGGCGAAGGCACCAATAAGCGCCTCGGCGTGGTTCTCGACGCGCCTAAGTAATCCGACTCCGCCGGGGGCCGACCAGCCCACCGCGTCGACGCCCGCCCTGCGACGAGACATGCGCGTGGCGTTTGCATGCTTCGGTTGTGCTGTCCTACGCTCGCGCCCTGAATTTGGACGAAAGGGACTCCACCCATGGCGAAGAAGATTGCGCGCGCATCGGCGGCGCCCGTGGTTCCCACCAATCGCATCAATGGCAAGCTCCTCGATGCGCGGCGCGACCGGCTGGATCTGCGCGACAGGCCCTATCAGCCGCCGCTGAAATCCCTGCCGGATCAATTTCCCGACAATGCCGTGCTCAAGAAGTATCTGGCCGCCTATGTGAAAGCCGGTCTGATCCTCGATCAGGGCAACGAAGGCGCATGCACCGGTTTCGGCCTCGCGTGTGTCGTCAACTATCTTCTATTCGTCAAAGCCAGTGCGCCGGCCAAGCCAGGGCGCGTGAGCCCGCGCATGCTCTATCATCTCGCGCGGCTCTATGATGAATGGCCCGGCGAGGATTACGAGGGCTCCAGCTGTCGTGGCGCGCTCAAGGGCTGGCACAAGCATGGCGTCGCGAGTGATGCGAAGTGGCCGTATTTCGATGCCCAAGGCCGCAATGTCTTCGTCGAGCCGGCAGCCGATTACGCCATCGATGCATTGCGCAACATTCTGGGCATCTACTACCGCATCGACAAGACCAGCATCGTCGACATGCAGGCGGCGATCCAGGAGATCGGCGCGATCTATTGCTCGGGCGATGTGCATGCGGGGTGGTGGCTCGACAAAACGAGCAAGATTCCGAGCTTCGCGAATCTGCCGATTATTCGGCGGAGCCCCAAGGAGAAGATCACCGGTGGCCATGCGTTTGCGCTGGTCGGCTACAACGATACGGGATTCGTGATCCAGAACTCCTGGGGCGTGGGTTGGGGGCTGAGCGGCTTCGCGATCCTTCCCTATGACGATTGGATCGAAAACGGGAGCGACGCCTGGGCCTGTGCGCTGGGCGTGCCCAAGCCGGCAGCCGAGCGCGCCGCCGCCGCCCGTACGGCGTTCGTCCAGTCCACGCAACAGGCCAGTCAACCGCGCGCGGCGCAGGTTGCCTATTCCGTGGCGGCGCCATCCGATGCGGATGCGTCGGCCACGCGTCTCTCCGAGGACGAGGCCTATCTGCGAACCGTCGTGTTCGGCAATGACGGCGCGGTCGAGCGCCGCGTCGTGCATCACGCGAGCGTGGACGACACGATCGCGAAGCTGAGCCACGATCTGCCCGCAGCGTGGTTCGATGCGCGGCGCCGTCAATCGGACGGCAAGGACCGCCTCGTCATCTACGCTCATGGCGGGCTCAACGACGAGGCGGCGTCGCTCAAGCGCATCCGCGCGCTCGGCCACGTGTTTCAGGCGAATGGCGTCTATCCCCTTTTTCTCACCTGGAAGACGGGCGCGTTCGACTCGATCAAGGGCATCATCGAGGACAAGCTCGCCGACATTGCCCGTCCGGCGGGCGCAGCGGGCGACGTGATGGCGAATCTCAAGGACGCGGTCGTCGAGGCCAAGGATCGTACGCTCGAGGTCGCCTGCCGACGCGTGCTCGTGCGCGCGCTCTGGGAGCAGATGAAGCAGAATGCCGCGGCGGCCTCGATTCCCGGCCGCGGCGCCGCGCGGGTCGGCGAGGCGCTGCGCGCGCTCGCCGAAGCGCGCGGCGGCCGGCTCGAGGTTCATCTGGTCGGACACTCGGCTGGATCGATCATTCTCGCGCACCTGCTGCGGCATCTCCCGGCCAAGATCGCGAGCTGCACGCTCTATGCGCCGGCCTGCACGGTCGAGCTCGCGAACAGGACCTTCGTTCCGGCGGTCGAGAATGGCCAGCTCGGCGGGCGGCGCTTCATCATTCACAACCTGTCGGATCAACGCGAGAAGGACGATGCGGTCGGGCCGTATGGCAAGTCGCTGCTCTATCTCGTCAGCCGCGCGCTGGAGACGGTTCACAAGACTCCGATTCTCGGTCTTGCGAACGTGTTCGACCCGCGGTTCAACGCGACGCCCCAATGGAACGACGAGAACGAGTTCTTGCGCGATCAGTTCTTGGCCGAGCTCAAGACGTGGCAGACATTCTGGACGTCGCTGCCGGGGCCGGCGGCGTCACACCTCGTGCTCGAGGAGCGTGCGTCGGTGCGCACGGGCAGCGGCCCCAATGCGCGCACGATCGCCACGGCTCATGGCTGTTTTGACAATCACGCCGAGGTGATCGACGACACGCTCGCGACCATCATCGGTCGCAAGCCGGCCCAACCGGCGATCGATCTGGACTACTGAGTCCCGCTTGCTGGATAAGGAGCCGTGATGCGCGTCATCTTCAGGAACGCCGCCGTGTTCGACGGTCGCAGCCATGCGCTGCGGCCAGGCTGCGACGTGCTGGTGGAAGGGGCCAGGATCCGGGAGGTGTCGGACCGGCGCATCTCGGCGGCGGACGCGACGATCATCGATGTCGGCGGGCGCACGTTGATGCCCGGGCTGATCGACTGCCACGTCCACGTCACGGCGACGATGCTCGATCTGGGTGCGAATGCACGCGTGCCGCCGACGCTCCAGGCCTACAAGGTCATGCCCGTTCTGCGCGGCATGCTCGAGCGCGGCTTCACCAGCGTGCGCGATGCCGGGGGCGCCGATTTCGGACTCTCGGTCGCCGTGGATACCGGGATCGTGCAGGGGCCACGGCTGTTCATCGCGGGACAGGCGCTCAGCCAGACCGGTGGTCACGCTGATTTTCGCGGTCGCTGGGACGAGAACGAGCCGCCTTGCGGCTGCTGCCGACGGCTCGGTCGCCTCGGGCGGATCGTCGATGGCGTGGATTCCTGCCGTCGCGCCGTTCGCGAGGAGGTCAAGGCGGGCGCGACGCAGATCAAGATCATGGCCTCAGGAGGCGTGGCGTCGCCGACCGATCCGATCGGGTTCACGGGGTTCTCCGAAGACGAGCTGCGCGCCATCTGCGCCGAGGCGGAGGCGGCCCAGACCTATGTCATGGCCCATGCCTATACCGCCAAAGCGATCCAGCGCGCGGTCGCCTGCGGCGTGAGGACGATCGAGCATGGCAACCTCGCCGATCGTGCCGCCGCCGAGGCGATGACCGCGCATGGCGCCTTTGCCGTGCCGACCCTGGTGACCTATGAAGCGCTGGCCGAGCATGGCGCCGCGCTCGGTTTTCCGCCCGAAAGCGTCGCCAAGATCGAGAATGTCCGCGGCGCTGGGCTGAAATCGCTCGAGATCTTCAAGCGCGCCGGAACGAAGATGGCCTTCGGGACGGATCTGCTGGGCGATCTCCATGTCCATCAATCCGAGGAATTCCAGATTCGCGCTCGTGTGCTCTCCAATTTCGACGTGCTGGTGCAGGCGACGTCGGCCGGAGCGGAGGTGCTGCGCATGGAGGGCCAACTCGGCGTCATCCAACCCGAAGCGCTGGCCGATCTGCTGGTCGTCGACGGCAATCCGCTCGTCGATATCGAGCGGCTCTGTCATCAGGGACGGCATCTCGACATCATCATGAAGGCGGGATCCTTCGTGAAGAATCGGCTGAGCTGATGCGGTCCAGCCCGTCCGCGCCTCAATCCCGGGGGAGCCTGCCATGACCCTGCCCGCATCGGATCGCGTCCTGATCTTCGACACGACGCTGCGCGACGGCGAACAATCGCCCGGCTGCTCCATGAACCTGGAGGAGAAGCTGCGTTTGGCGCGGCTGCTGGAGGCGATGGGCGTCGATGTGATCGAAGCCGGATTTCCGATCGCGTCGACCGGTGATTTCGAGGCGGTCAGCGCGGTATCGCACGCGATCACCAGCGTGACCGTTGCCGGCCTGGCGCGCGCCGGCCGCAAGGACATCGACCGCGCCTGGGAAGCGCTGCGCGCGGCTCGACGACCACGCATCCACACCTTCATCAGCACGTCGCCGCTGCATATGAAATTCAAGCTCCAGATGGATCCGGCCGCGGTGCATCAGGCCGTCATCGACTCGGTCAGCCATGCGCGCAATCTCTGCGACGATGTCGAGTGGAGCCCCGAGGACGGCAGTCGTACCGAGCATGATTTCCTGTGCCGCTGCGTCGAGAGCGCGATCAAGGCGGGCGCACGGACGATCAACATCCCCGACACGGTCGGCTATGCCGTGCCGGACGAATTCGCCGCGTTGATCGCGATGCTGCGCGCGCGCGTGCCCAACATCGACAAGGCCGTGCTCTCGGTGCATTGCCACAACGATCTCGGCCTTGCCGTGGCCAATTCGCTGGCGGCCGTCGCCGCCGGGGCGCGTCAGGTGGAGTGCACCATCAATGGGATCGGCGAGCGGGCCGGCAACGCGGCGCTGGAGGAAATCGTGATGGCGTTGCGGACGCGCCACGACCGCCTGCCCTTCACGACCGGTGTCGACTCCACGCATCTGGTGAAATTGTCGCGCGCGGTCTCCACCATCACCGGCTTCGCCGTCCAGCCCAACAAGGCGATCGTCGGCGCCAACGCCTTCGCCCACGAAGCCGGCATCCATCAAGACGGCGTGCTGAAGCATGCCGCCACCTACGAGATCATGACTCCGGAGTCGGTCGGCTTGACGCGTTCGAGCCTGGTGATGGGCAAGCATTCCGGGCGGCACGCGTTCAAGGCCAAGCTCGGCGAACTGGGCTTTGGCGACCTCGGGGACAATGCGATCGAAGACGCGTTTCGTCGTTTCAAGGATCTCGCGGACCGCAAGAAGGACGTCTTCGACGAGGATCTGGTGGCGCTGGTCGACGACGAGGTCGGGCGCGCC
>JANNTF010001008.1:0-7007 GCA_031403455.1 Alphaproteobacteria bacterium
GGCAGGCTGATCGGGATGGCTGTGACCGGACAGCCAGGAAACCTATCGCGCGCGGCGCTGGCCATGGAGCGGGTGGTGACACCGCTCCTCTGCCTCTGGCAGGCGCGGGTGGCGCAAGCCACGACCGCCACCCGCTCATCGGCGACGATGCGCGCCCAGCCGGCCAGGCCTTGATGCGCAGGACGATACGGGCCGCGACGGAATTTCGTCGCGGCCCCACGCCTTCAGATTGGTGGCGCGTGCTCTGATCGCCGTGGTCGCGTCAGTACAGCGCCTTGATCGCTTCGCCGGCATGCTGGATGCAGCCTTGCTCGTCATTGCGCGCCGTCGCGTCCTTGGCGCGGTCGAGATGCTGCGTCGCCGTTTCCTTCTTCTTGATGTCGGTAGCGGCTCTCATGAAGTCATTGGTCCTCGTCAGCTCCGAGCTGCACGAGATCGTGCCCTGCGGCGGTGACCGCACGGGCGCCGCAGTCTGAGCGCTGACAGCGTTGCTCATCAGCGGCAAGGCCATCACGCTGGCGAGAAGGATCAGTTTGTTCATGGGCAATCTCCTCTAGTTGGACCACGCTGACCGGGCGGCCAACGCGCATTCTTGAAACGCGAGGGTGACGGCATTGTTCCAGCGCTCCGGTCTCGCGGCGTGACCCTCGAGCTCAAACGACACGATGCGTGTTGTTCGTCTTGTCGCTGAGCGGTGTCACGCGCTCGGTCGTGGAGCGTTCGCTGGCCTGCATCGGACGACGGCCGATGGACCAATTCTGCGTCATCCGGATCTCCTCGTTGGGGACCGACCAGCACGCGCCGTCCGAGTCCATGAAGACCACCCAGAGCAGGCTGCTCTCCGGACCGTAATCGATGACGAAATGCGCGTAGCCGCTTCCTTTCGGCGTATTCATCGGCAACGGCGGATGGAGCTGTGTGAGCATGGCGAGCCTCTGGATCGTCGATGTTGCTACGAGCACGGATTGCCATCATGTGCATGGTCGGGAATGCGCCCGATTGCGCTGGCGTCGATTCAACGCGACAGCCTCGAGTTGGTTGCTGAAGCTCCCGCTGATGGCGTGCATGTCCAAAACGGACGACACGGCTGAGAAAGAGATTTCCGCACGATGGAGATATTTCGATATTGCGGCGTTTCCTGGAACAGTGACGGGCAGAGTTCCAGGGAGTCGAAGCATGGTCGAGATCAAGAACAAGACGGATACCCGAACGGATCATGCATGCGGGCGGTTCAGGGGTGGGTGGCTATTTCGAGTTCTATAAATCCACGCAGAAGCACAGCCGCACGGATTTTCTTCAACGGCCTGGCGAAAGTACCTGCGTATTCGCGAGATTCTCGACAGTGGCCGGAGGCGCCGGGTTCGGCAAAAACATCCCGGTCTTCTTCATCCAGAATGCGATGAAGTTCGCGATTTGATGCATGCAGCGAAAATGGACCCTGACAGAGTTGATGAAAGCTTGAAGGTACCAATTCGACGCGACAAAGGGTTCCCGGTGGAACATTTCGCCGCCCCCAGCGTTGTTGCCGTGTGATCCGAGAGTGCTAATCGACATCACCGAACGATGTGTGATGTCGAGGCGACGGTAGCGGGCGGCCCCCTCCCAACCTGCTACCGTCGCAACCTCTTCGCCGCAGCGTAAATTCATCGTCATACGCGCTCTCCAATACACGTGGCGACACGCCCTTCGCCTTGAAAGATGTGGCCCGGGAGGCGGCCGCTCTTGCCGCAGTCCCGTATCGCGCACGGGACTCGCTCAAGCGGACACGGAAAAGCGTCTCACGGACGGCATGCAACCAAATGCCGCGGTGTGACGTTGTGTCGGTACCCAGCCATTAGAGGTGCGCAGCCTTGGCAAGCGTCGCTACCGATTCGGTCGAGACGATCGCCCGCCCGTTCACTGTCATCACATCAATAAGGAGCCGAGCGTGCCCGATCGTATCGACACAGAGCGTCACCTCTACGAGCTGATCCGCGACTTCCGCACCGCCATGCTCGTCAGCCGGTCAGAGGCTGGCGAGATGCATGCTCGTCCGATGGCGGTTGCGGAGCTGCGGCCGGACGCCGACGCCGTCTTCGCCACGAACGTGAATTCCGTGAAGGTCATGGAGATCGAACACGATCCTCGGGTCGTGGTGACGTTTCAAAGCGACTCGGTCTTTGCGACGATCAACGGGAAGGCGACGCTCGTCCAAGACAAGGCGATGATCGAGAGACTCTGGTCGCCAGCGTGGAAGCTGTGGTTTCCCGAGGGCCCGACGGATCCATCGCTGTGCCTGCTGAGCGTCGATGCCGTGGACGCCGAGTATTGGGACAGTAGCGGTCTGCAAGGGCTCAGCTTCGTATTCGCTGGGCTGCAAGCCGTTCTTCACGGGACGCGGCCCGCTTCGGATCAAGGTCAGCACTCCAAGGTGCAACTCGACTGATAGCGGTCGGCGACTAAGCGACGCGTCGGCGCGCGGCCGTGTCGGCCGCCGATTTGCGCGCTCTCGCTCGTGTCAGCCTCGACTTCCGATCGATGTCGCGTGGAACCGATCCGCGCGTGCTGCGTTCTCAAGCAGGGATCTCGCTGTGCTTCGGTGGCGAAGCAAGCAGAGCGCCCGTGGGAGAAGCAACACATGGATATCCGGATCGTCGCGGCGCTGGCCGCTGTCTCACTCTCTCTGGCG
This sequence comes from Alphaproteobacteria bacterium, assembly GCA_031403455.1. Lineage (GTDB taxonomy): Bacteria > Pseudomonadota > Alphaproteobacteria > CACIAM-22H2 > CACIAM-22H2 > CAIOSQ01. The sequence continues at coordinate 2,669 of JANNTF010001008.1, forward strand.
GCATGCGGTGCCGATCGTGGGGATCGCGTCGCGAGCGGCGCTGGTGTCGGCGCGGCATCGGGCGCGGCCGTGGGTGCGATCTTCGGCGGCATCGGCGCGATTCCCGGGGCGCTCATCGGCGGTGGGATCGGTGCGGCGAGTGGCGCCGTGACGGATCAGAAGGACGTCGATCTGGGCAAGCCGGTCTGGCGTTGAGCGGCACGGACTCGGCACTGACGCGGGAGGTTCCATGACGACAATTCTGCTGATCGTCCTCATCCTGGTGCTGCTCGGCGTATTGCCGAGCTGGCCCCATAGCCGTAGCTGGGGCTACATGCCGAGCGGTGCGATCACCGTTATCGTGGTAATCCTTCTCGTGATGATGCTCACGGGCAGACTCTGACCACCAGCACTGCATTCCGTTGAGGAAGTTTGCGCACCGCTTTCTCGGCCGCGGCGTCTCGGCATCCCCCTGGGAAAGTCAGGACCCCATCCGCGAGGAGCTGTTCAGCGTCGAACGTCTCGAGGAGCATGCGCGGAGCCTGGCGGTCGCACAGCAGTTGACGCCCAGGCGGAGCAAGGACCTGCCACTGGCGGGCCGGCTCGTGGACAACGAAGCGCTGTTGCTCAGGGCGTATCGAAGCACCGTCGAGGCGATCGACGAGGGGCGTGCGATCACGCCGGCGGCGGAATGGCTGATCGACAATTATCATCTCGTCGAAAAGCAGATCCGCGAGATTCGCGCCGATCTGCCGCCGGGCTATTACCGGCAATTGCCGAAGCTCGCAGGCGGACCTTTCGCCGGATACCCCAGGGTGTTCGGCATGGCGTGGGCCTTCGTCGCGCACACCGATAGCCGCTTCGACGCCGAGATCCTGCGCCGCTACGTGCGGGCCTACCAAGAGGTCCAGCCGCTGACGATCGGCGAGCTATGGGCGGTCCCCATCACCTTGCGTATCGTGCTGATCGAAAATCTGCGGCGGCTCGCTGACCAGACCGTGCAGAACCGTGCGGCACGCCAGCAAGCCGACGTGCTCGCCGATCGGTTGCTCGGAACCAATGACCACCAGGTGGAGCCGGTGACGGCCGTGCTCACCGACTACGCGCGCGCACCGCTCTCGGAGGCTTTCGCCGTTCAGCTCGTGCACAGGCTGCGCGACCAGGATCCCCGTATCACGCCGGCACTCACCTGGCTCGACGAACGTCTGGCAGCGCAGGAGATGACCGCCGATACGGTCGTGCGCGACGTGCACAGACGCCAGGGCGCTTCGAACGTCACGGTGCGCAACATCATCACCAGCCTGCGTCTGATCACCGATGTCGATTGGAAGGAGGTGTTCGAGCGCATCAGCCTCGTCGACGACGTGCTTGCCGAGGGCAGCGATTTCAGGGGAATGGATTTCCCGACGCGCAACCTCTATCGCAGCGCCGTCGAGGAGCTCGCGCGCGGATCGGATCGCGCCGAACTGGATGTCGCGCGCAGCGCGGCGCTCGCGGCGCATGGCTTCAAGATTTCCGACCCGGCAAATCCGGATTCGCGGTGTGCGGATCCGGGCTACCACCTGCTCGGGGGCGGACGACGTGACTTCGAGGTGGCGATCGGCTTTCGCCTGCCCCTGCGGAAATGGCCGGCGCGCCTGGGCCGCGTCTTCGGGATCGGCGCTTATGCGACGGCCATCGCGGTGGTGACCGCACTTCTCCTCGCTCTGCCGCTGGCGGCCCTCGCCGCGGCTGGCTTGCATGGGGCCCATCTGACGCTGCTTGGCGCGCTCGGCGCGATTCCCGCCATCGACGCCGCAATCGCGCTCGTGAATCGCGCCGTGACCTTCGGCGTTGGCCCGACTTTGCTGCCGGCCCTGGAGCTGCGCGATGGCGTCCCCGCAAGTTTGCGCACATTGGTGGCCGTGCCCACGCTGCTGTCCTCGCGCGAGGCCATCGAAGAGCAGATCGAGCGTCTGGAGATCCACCACCTCGCCAGTCCCGAGGGCGATCTGCATTTCGCCGTGCTCTCGGATTGGACCGATGCCGAGACCGAACACACGGCTGACGACGAGGCGCTGTTGGCGACGGCCGCCGAGGGCATCGCGCGACTTAATCAACGCTACGGTCCGGCGCCGGGCGGTGCGCGCTTCCTGCTGCTCCATCGCCGCCGGATCTGGAACGCCGGCGAAGCTCGATGGATTGGTTGGGAACGCACGCGCGGCAAGCTCCACGAGCTGAATCGTCTGCTGCGCGGCGCCGCCGATACGAACTTCATGCCGATCGGTCCGGCACCGCTGCCGCCGCCCGGCGGCATTCGCTATGTCGTCACGCTCGATGCGGACACGCGCTTGCCACGCGACACTGTCCGCCGGCTGATCGGCAAGATGGCGCATCCGCTCAACCAGCCGCTTTTCGACGCGGCGGTCGGCAGGGTCGTGGAGGGTTATGCGGTGCTGCAGCCGCGGGTCACGCCGTCGTTGCCGGTCGGGCAGGAAGGCTCGCAGTTCCAGCGCATCTTCTCGAGCCTGAGCGGGATCGATCCGTATGCCTCGGCGGTTTCCGACGTCTATCAGGATCTGTTCGGAGAAGGATCCTATGTTGGCAAAGGCATCTACGAGATCGATGCCTTCGAGGCCGCGCTCGCCGGCCGCGTGCCTGAATCGACTCTGCTCAGCCATGATCTATTCGAGGGCGTCTTCGCGCGCGCCGGACTCGCTTCCGATGTCGAGGTCGTCGAGGAATTTCCGGCGCGTTACGATGTTGGAGCGCTGCGCCATCATCGCTGGGCGCGCGGCGACTGGCAGCTGCTGCCTTGGATTCTCGGTCGTGGACCGAGAGCCGCCCATGCGACCCCGACATTGCGCGCCATTCCCGCGATTGGCCGCTGGAAGATGCTGGACAATCTGCGTCGCACCCTCTCCGCGCCGATGGCCGTCCTCGCCCTGGTCGCCAGCTGGACCATGCCCTTCGATGCCGCGGTCGTCTGGACCGGCTTCATCCTGTCGACCATCATGTTGCCGACATTGATTCCCGTGATCGCCGCCATCCCGCCGCGCCGCCCGGGGATCACGGTCGGCAGCCATATGCGCGCCCTCGGCGGCGATCTCCGACTTGCGCTGACCCTCTCCGGCTTGATCGTGACCTTCCTCGCGGATCAGGCCTGGCTGATGGGCGATGCGATCGTGCGCACGCTTTTCCGTCTGGTCGTCACCCGCCGACACCTGCTCGAATGGATGCCGGCGGCGCAGGCGACGATCGGTCGCCGTCTTGGTCTCCTCGGATTCTATCGTCGCATGGTCGGTGCGCTGGCGATCGGCGCGGTGGCGATGATCTGCGCCTGGCTGTCGCGGCACGGGACGTGGCCGTTGGCCGCGCCCCTCGTGGCGCTGTGGTTCGCGTCGCCGGCGGTGGCGTATTGGGTGAGTCTGTCGCCACGAATCGCCGGTCAGCTGCCGATATCGGCCGCCGATTCGCGCGCACTCCGGCTCACCGCGCGGCGCACCTGGCGCTTCTTCGAGCGCTTCGTCACATCGGCCGATCACATGCTGCCGCCTGACAATTTCCAGGAAGATCCGGCGCCGGTGCTCGCGCACAGAACGTCGCCGACCAATATGGGCCTGTATCTGTTGTCGGTGGCGAGCGCGCGCGACTTCGGATGGATCGGTACGCAGGAGGCGATCACGCGCCTGGAGGCGACGCTCGAGACGATGGGCAGCCTCGCGCGTTTTCGCGGTCACTTCTACAATTGGTACGATACGAGCGATCTGCGTCCGCTCGACCCGCGCTATGTTTCGTCGGTCGACAGCGGCAATCTGGCCGGTCACCTCATCGCCCTCGCCAATACGTGCCGCGAATGGCAAAGCGGCGTCCTCGACGTCGCGCCGCGCCTCGCCGGCATCCACGATGCGATCGAGATCGCCCGCGAGGAGGCAGCTGGTCTGCAGGACGGACGGCGGACGCAGACGGTGACATGGCGGCAGCTCGACGAGGCGCTCGCCGGGCTCGCGACCGCGGCACGGCAAGATACGTCTGATCAGGCCGATCCGGCGCAACGCTTTGCGGCGCTTGCCGATCAGGCCGAGAATCTCGCCGATATCGCGCGCGCGCTGGCGTTCGAGCGCGGCGGCGATACCTGCGGCGACATGCTGTTCTGGGTGCAGGCGAGCTTGAACGCGATCGCCACGCATCGCCGCGATTTCAGTCCGCGGCCGAATGCGACGGCCGCCGATCAGGCGCGCCTCGAGGCGCTGGAATCGACGGCCCGGTCGATGGCGCTCGCGATGGAGTTCGGGTTCCTGCTCGATCGCGAGCGCATGCTGCTGTCCATCGGTTACCTCGTGCCGGAAGGCGTGCTCGACGCGAGCTGCTACGATCTTCT
>JANNTF010001009.1:0-1814 GCA_031403455.1 Alphaproteobacteria bacterium
TCGATCGTGACCCTGCGGTCGTTCGCGCGGATCAGGTCATGGAGCACTTCCTGCGCGCTATCGAGGGTGATCGGGCGGCCGATCAACGTCGCGTGGGCGGTGATGCGGTTGAGCGCGCCCTCGAGCTCGCGGACATTCTGCGTGATCTTGTGGGCGAGGAACTCGAGCACTTTGGGCGGGATGGCGACGCCGCCGCGTTCCGCCTTGGCTTGCAGGATTCCCAGCCGCAGCTCGTAGGTCGTCGGATGGATGTCGGCGACCAGGCCCCAGCCGAGCCGCGACTTCACGCGCTCCTCGACGCCTTCGAGATCCGACGGGCTCTTATCCGCCGACAGCACGATCTGTTTGCTCTGATCCACCAGCGCGTTGAAGGTGTGGAAGAACTCCTCCTGGGTCGCGTTCTTGCCGGCGATGAACTGGACATCGTCGATCATCAGGACATCGACGGACCGGAACTGTTCCTTGAAGGACATCGTGTCCTTGGAGCGCATCGCCCGGATGAACTGGAACATGAATTTCTCGGCCGAGAGATACATGACCTTGCGCTGCGGATGCCGGCGTCGGATGTGCCAGGCGATCGCCGTCATCAGATGCGTCTTGCCCAGTCCGACGCCGCCATAGAGGAACAGCGGATTGATCGACGCCTTGGTGTCCTCGGCCACCCGGCGGGCGGCGGCGGTGGCGAACTCGTTGGACTTGCCGACGATCCAGTTGTCGAAAGTGAACCGGGCGTCGAGCGGGGCGCTGAACTCGTCGATGCTCTCCGTCACCGGCTCGGGCGCGCGCGGCGCCGCGGCTGGCGGACGCGGCGTTTCGATCTTTGCCAAGCTCTCGCTCCTGGCAATGGTGGTCGCCGCCTGAACGGCGATGTCGACGGCGTTGACGTCGCGCACTTCGCCATTCCACGCCGTCCGGATCTGATCGGCGTAATGCGAGCGCACCCAATCGCGCACGAACCGCGTCGTCACGCCCAGGCGAACCTCGTGCTTCTCTATGCCCAGCAGCGTCAGCGGCTTGATCCAGCTGCGGTAGGCCGTCTCGCCGACTTCCTTGCGGAGCCGGGCGCGAACGCGCACCCATTGAGCTTCCACGGAGATTTCCTTGTCGATGGGCATGGGGGCTCCCGCGGCCTCAATCTTGAGTCCAGGGGAGATCGGACGCTTTCCAACCGTCGACGTGACCGCGATGACGGTGCGCATCATGTGCGCCTTCGAAGCCGCCGGCCAGATTGTAGGCACGCGAAAAACCCGCGCGCGTCGCCGCGATCGCAGCGGCCTTGGAGCGGGCGCCCGAACGGCAGATGAAGATCGTCGGGGCGCTCTTGTCGATTCCGGTGGCCAACAACTCGTCGACGAAACGCGCGTTGGGAGTCATCGCCGCGCCTTGTTGCCCCATCGACCAGTTCTGCCACGCCAGGAGTACGCTGCGGTTTCCGATCGACGACAGATCCGGCGTGCCGACGAAGCTCCATTCTGGCCGCGAACGAACATCGACGAGAACCGCGGCGCGGTTTCCCGCCAGCAGGTCCCAGGCCTGGCGAGTCGTCAGATCACCGGCATAATCCGGATTGTCGCTACCGCTCACTGCCACCGACGCAACTCCCACCGACGCAACTCCGTTTCCCTGTAAGCCAAATCTCTGCAATCCACGATCTCTGCGACCCGTGTCTTCAAATCCCGTCATGAGGATCGGGAGACCGCGCGATCATGGCGTCCCCCGTCACCGTCTTAATCCTCGTGTCAGGTCTTCCCCCTTATCGCTGCAACGGTAGTCGCCGCACCGTGTCGCCGCATCGCGTCGTCTCAAGCCCGCCC
>JANNTF010001010.1:0-1956 GCA_031403455.1 Alphaproteobacteria bacterium
CGAGATCAGTCCCGGCGACCTGCCGTATTTCGCGCAGCCGATCTTCTCGTTCCACGACGGCTACTTCTCGGCGACCGGCGTCGGCGCGGTGATCGACAAGGCGCAGCAACTTCCGGGCGTGCCGAAGTTCACGCCGGTGCAGAAGGAGGCGGTCGAGGTCTACCGCCAGACCGTCGATGAAATCGCGCTCGACATCGACTTCCAGCGCGGCGACATCCAGTTCCTCAATAACTTCGTGATGCTGCACACCCGGCGCGAATATCACGATTGGCCGGAGGTCGAGCGCAAGCGCCACCTGCTGCGGCTGTGGCTGTGCCCGCCGATCGGCCGCTCTCTACCGCCCGACTTCGCCTCGCGCTACGGCTCGCTCGAGATCGGCCACCGTGGCGGCATCAACGCCGGAGGCGTCCCGCATGTCGCGCCACTGGAACCGGTGTGAAGGCGACGACAGCGGGATCTGGAAATCGAACGCGTGATACGGCAGCAGGTCGACCGAGCCGTTCAGCGCGCCAGCTTCGCGGCCTCTTCCGCCTTCTGCTTGGCCTGGGCGTAGCGCTCGCGGGCGAAACTCGCCCATTGCTGCTCGAGCTCGGCCTGGCGCGCGCCCTTTTCCTTGGCGCCGGTGAAGGCCGCGCGAGTCTCCGGCGCGGCGGCGCGCGCGGCGTCGAGCGGCATGGCGGCGATCAGATCGCGCGCCTCGCCGATAAGCTTGCGCGACGCCGCATTGTCCTTCTTGGCCAGCGCCGCCTCGACGTCGTGGATGGTCTTGGTGACCGCTTTCAGCGCATCGAGCTGGAAGGAGATCAGCTGATCGAACAGCGTATCGACGACCGCCGTGCGGGTCTCCGACAGCTCGGCGTCGAAAGGCAGCAGCTTGCCGAGCCGCGCATCGGTGAACGGGTTGGGATAATCCGCGGGCGCCTTGGCGTAGACGGCCGGATTCACGGGCAGGCGCCGGATGCTCGGCTCGAGCAATACTTCCTGGCCGGAAGGCGAGAGCAGGAACTCGACGAAGGCCTCCGCGCCCGCACGGTTCGGCGCCGCCGCGACGATGCCGATATTCGCCGGCACGATCGTGGTCACGCTCGGATAGACGAACTTCACCGGGAAGCCCGAGGCCTGCGCGGAGAAGGCGAAGAAATCGATCACGATGCCGACGCCGACCTGACCCGAATTGACCGCTTCGGGCACGCCGAAGGAGCGGTCGGTGATCTGGCGGAAATTGCCCGCCATCTCCTTCACCACGCGCCAGCCCTTCTCCCAACCCTCGCCCTGCAGGATCGCCTCGATCGTCAGATGCGTCGTGCCCGAGCGCGACGGCGCTGCGATCGAGACGTGATCATGGAAGACAGGCTTCGCGAGATCCTGCCACTCCCGGGGATCCGGCAGCCGGTTGGCGCGCGCATAGCGCTCGTTCCACATGATGCCGTAACCCGAGGCGGCGAAACCGAAATAGAAGCCGTCGCGATCATTGATCGGGTAGGCGCCGACCTTTTCCGGAATGCCGACCGCTTTGACCTTATAGGCCTGCAGCAGCTTCTTGCCCTTGAGCACTTCGAACGCATCCGGCGCCGAAGCCCAGAACAGATCGACCTGGTTGTTGGCGCGCGTCTCCTCGAGGAATTTGACTCCGGCGTTCGTGTTGCGGTTCTGCACGTCGAGCGTGACTCCCGGAGTCACTTTCTCGAACGCCTTCTTGATCGGGTCCGTCACATCCTTCGCGAAGGACGTCACGACAGTGACCTTGCCCGCCGGCGCCTGCGCCAGGGCGACGGTAGACGACAAGGCGGCCACGGCCAGTGCGGCGATCAGTGTGCGGCGGATGATCATGCGCGGTTCCTCCGGATTTGGCGCTCGGGCCGCGCGACGCGGCACTCGTCGCCTCTTTATCACCAGAGATCGGCCGGAGGTCCAGAGCCGAACGCCAGTATCCCGTCGCCCCTCCTCGACTCGAGG
>JANNTF010001011.1:0-5859 GCA_031403455.1 Alphaproteobacteria bacterium
TCCCTCTGATCTCAGCGGTCGATTCTTATGCAGTGCCCAGCGCCGCGATCTGCCGCGTCGCGCTTCGTGTTCACGGGTGCAACTCCACATAAAACGGCGCTCGGGATAATGCGCCTTATGCCGAGCACGACATAAGGCGCACGGCAGACGCAAGCATTTCGAGCTCGCCGAGCTGACCAAGGCCCCGCTCGCCATCGAGGCCGTGACCCGCATCGATGCGATCTTCGCCGCCGAGCGTGCGATCAACGGCCACAGCGCCGAGGCGCGGCTGGCCGCGCGCCGGCAGGACATCAAGCCGCTGGTCGACGCGCTCGAGGCCTGGATGCGTGCCGCGCGCCCGCGTCTCTCGCGCCATGCCGAGGCCGCCAAGGCGATGGACTACATGCTCAAGCGATGGCCGGCCTTTGCGCGCTTCCTCGACGACGGAAGGATCTGCCTCTCGAACAATGCCGCCGAGCGCGAGCTGCGCGCTGTCGCACTCGGGCGACGATCCTGGACGTTTGCCGGCTCCGATCGCGCCGGCGAGCGCGCGGCGGTGATCTATTCGATGGTCGCTACGTGCAAGCTCTCCGGCATCGATCCCCACGCCTGGCTCGCCGATATCCTCGCGCGCATCGCCGAGCATCCCGCCGGCAGGCTCGCCGATCTGTTGCCGTGGAATTGGCGCGGCGCGGCGTCGAAGATCAAAGTCGCGGCCTGACCTGCGTGCCCGGTGGCGGCGTCATGCCACCTGTACTCTGCGGATGCGTACGCAAGGTGTGCCAGCCGAGCCGGTTCGCCGGGTGCCCTCACCGGATGCGTACGTCCCACGCGACATTTCGGGAATATGTCTGCGAGCATTCGCTGCCACCGTGTTGCGGTGGCCGTAGCTGGAAGTCGATAGCTAATCGTTGCCGATATCCAGCAATGTGGTTGCAGCTGTGAGTGCTTGCCGAAGCATGCGCTCGTGCTGATCTAGCGCCTGTGCCTGGGCGCTCACTGCAGCCTCGACTGCTTCTACCCGCGCGACGAGAAGTGCGATATCGGCCTCGTCCGATCCCGCCAGCGCGAGTGACGGTTCCGCGACGTGGAGTTCAGGCGTTTCAAAGGGAATCGCAGAGACTGGCGCAATCACAGAATCCGGCACGCTCGCGGGTAGATGTTTCGATTTGGCCATGGGCGCATGTGCGACCGCTTCGCGTGTGGTGGCAGGTTGGGGTATCGACGGTTCCGAGTCGGCAAGCTTCGGGACGCCACGAAACTCTAGCTCTCCACGCAACTCGTCTGCCACTTTTTGGACGTGCAATCGCTCGATGCGATGCAACTCCTCAAGAAAACCGAGAAGCAAGACCCGCGAGCACAAGGTATTGATACGCCGTGGGACGCCGCCGGTCGCGGCATAGATCGCCATGAATGCATCATCCGCTATTGACGGATCTTGCTTCCAGCCCACCGCACGCAATCGGTGCTCGATATAAAGACGCATCTCGGCCGGTGCCAGCGGGCCAAGATGATATGATGCGATAACTCGTTGACGAAGCTGTTCAAGATCCGGACTCGCCAAGAGCGCGCGGAACTGGGGTTGTCCCAATAGAAAGCTTTGCAGGGGTGCATGCGCGCCCGACTGAAAGTTGGACAGCATGCGCAATTCTTCGAGCGCCGATATTGAGAGGTTCTGAGCCTCATCGACTACGAGCAGACAGCGCTTCCCTTGCTGCTGGTTGGTCAACAAAAAATTTTCGACAAGCCGAAGCAAAGTGGCCTTGTTCGTGTCCGCGATTGGCAATCCGAAGGCTGCAGCCACCATGCGCAGCATGTCGTCTGCGTGAAGTTGCGTGGAGACAACGCGCGCGGCAACGAAACGCTGCTTGTCAAGCGTCTCGAATAAATGACCTACGAGCGTAGTTTTTCCGGCGCCAACCTCGCCTGAAATGATAATAAAGCCTTCGCCTTGACTTAGGCCATAAGTCAGATGCGCCAACGCAGTACGATGAACAGAGCTCTCGAAGAAAAACCGATGATCCGGCGAGAGCTGGAAGGGTGACGCCGAAAGGCCATAGAAATTTTCGTACATGCCGACCGCCAGCGGTGCGTTGATTAGAATGTCTTGCGCAAAGTCACGAACGCGACATTCTCGCTATAAGCTCCTGAGAATTCGTTAGAGAAGAATTGTGGACCCGATATGTCGCGCTGGATATGTGCGATGCCCGCGGTGGCATTTAGTGAAGGATTCATCTCGTAGCGGAGCGAAACTTCACCGCGGAACGTCTTGCTTTTTCCAAGCGCGCCGCTGCCCCCGGAGTCGGTCGTCGTATTCGAGTAGCTTGCCGTCGCCGTCGATGACAACACGGGCGTAAGTTGATGTGTCCAGCTGGCTGTCAGGCCGATCGATTTGTCGCTTCGTCCCGAATTGGGCGTGACAGTCGCGATCTGGCTGTCTCGAATCGTGTGTTGCGCAGAAAGCAAGTAAGTATTTCGCTCGCGCGGTAGCGAGAGCGAGAGGACAAACGCCTTGTTGATGAATGTCTGATCGTTCTGATCGAAATTCGGATCGCGACCGTTGAATGGCAACCCCGTGCGGCGATCGACCAGTTGTCCGGTCGTCGCGTCCCGCTGCAGAAAACCAAAATTGCTGAGTGCTTGGAGCGCTTGCGTCTCTACGGTCTCTCTGTAGGAAAAGGACATGGTCGTACCAGCATCAAGCGTCGTGCTGAAGCTGCTAGCCCAATTCTGGCCGTTGTAGCGGTCTCCGTATGTCAACTCGAAGTTGGTGCGCTCGCTTGGCGTAAGTCGAAACCCGGCATTCCAGAAGACACCGGAGAGCTTCTGCGAGAAGCCAGAAGATTCAATCGTCTCATGCCCTACCGTGCCGAGAAGGGTAAGCCACCGATTGACGACATAGCTAGGTTGAAAATCCACGGTTTGACGTTTGAATTCACGCGAGGAATTCAAACCCGAGCCGCCAGTGCTTTCGCTGTTCGTGACGTCGGCGGAGCCGCGCCAGCGCAGCCTATTGAAGTTCTCGCCACTCTGAACGAAGCCCGAAAACTGGTGCACACTCGTATCGGAGAGCAGTCCGCTATTCGAAGCCAATGACGTCGACGTACTGTTGTTGCTCTTCGAAAACACTTGATTGAATCGATATCGTACTTCGCTCGTTCCCCATGAGCCGAGGCCTGTACGCCAATATGGGCTTAGGCCGTAGCTGTAGAACTGCGAATCACCCCCAGTCTGATTGCCGCCTACGCGACGATCAATCGCCGATGATTGTCCGCGCGCAACCGATGGGCTCTGGCCTGCGAACCCCGATACATCAAGGAACAGACTGTTTTCGAGCAACGTAATCGTGCCGAATCCACGTAGATCCTGGCGGAGGCCATTCAGACTGGTCTCGCGGAGATACGCGTCGTAGTTCAGCGCCAGATCGAGATCAAACTTGATGCGGGCACCCTGACCCGCAACACCAAGACCAGGCGATACCGTGGTAAAAAAATCGGCTTTCTGGTTACGATTCGTCAACAGAACGTTGTCGGTGAATCCTTCACGAACTTCGATCCGAGGTTTTATCTGCCACTCGCCTGCATTTGCCGGCGACGAGGCGACGATGACCAAGGCGAGTCCGGCCGAGGCCGAGCCGCGAAACAAAATTGCCCGATTCATACGTGCACGATATCACGGCTCCCGGAAATAGTTAATTGTCTCCGGCCTTTACCCGTCGATTCGAGTAATAATAGTAGCCGTAGCCGTAGTTCCCGAACTCTTCGGCACCCAGTGACACCCGGGTCTTGTTCAAGACCAGATTGATCGATGCGCAACGCGAAATAAGCGACAGCGCGCTCTGGATCGCTCTGGCGCTGGTCCGATCAGCCTCGATCACGACAACCGCTTGGCCGACATGCAACGCTACAACAGTGGGCTCCGACGAAGCCAATACCGGCGGCGTGTCGATGATGATCACGCGATCTGGATAACGTGACGCTAGTGAATCAACAAGTTTGCCCATTCGTTGGCTTGCGAACAACTCAGGCGTACGGGGGTCGTGCCGACCGGCCGGAATCACCGCGAAGTTTCTCAGGTTGCTCGCTCGAATCATCACATCCGCCGGGTCCAGAGTCGGGTCGAGCAGGATGTCGGTCAACCCGCGCTGTGCCTGGAGTCCCATGACCGCCATCACGGAAGGATGGCGGACGTCGGCATCGATCAGCAGCACGCTGTAGTCCTGCTCGAGCGCGATGGAAAGCGCCAGATTGCACGCAGTGAAGGTCTTGCCTTCACCAGGTCGGGCGCTCGTCACCATCAAGACATTCGCATTCGAAACGCGGTCTTCGCGGCGTTCGAACGCCTTGAGCAGCAGCGGCCGTTTGATGATCCGGAATTGTTCCGCAATCTCCGTGTAATCGGACTCGGGGGTAACCAGCCCAGCCAGACGCAGCCGGTTGAAATCGATCGCCTGCTGGACGCTGCGTCCGGACCATGATTTTGCATCCGTCGCTGTCGACGACGCATCGGGCGCCGGTTCCATCAAATTCGGCATCGGGTCGGCACGGCGTGCCGGTTCTGTGACCTTGCCCGCAGCGGCTGGGGAGATATCGCGGAGTTTTTGAGCAGCCCGCTCGATGGTCGAGCCCTGTTCGCTGGCGCGCAGCTTTTCGGCAGCTCGCTGGATCAGGTCGAGCGAGGAGGGAGGGGTAGACATCACGTGTTACCTCGCTTCGGCGAGCAATTGCGTCAGGCGATCGAGCTGAAATCGCTCGAGCGATAGAGGCAGACGAGAGCTTACCGCCATCAACGTTCCGTAAATTCCGATGAGAAATATCGCCGCCGCGGCGAAACTGACGGCGCTCGCCACGCGCCCTCGGTAATAGGCGGGCGTCTGAAGCACCGATACGGACCCCAGAATCGGGAGATTGAAGGCTTGACGCAGGCGACCGACGCTCGAGAAGGAATCGTCGAATTGCGCCATCAGAAGGGCAAACACACCTCCTGCCGCAAGGCCTCCAAGCAGCACCGCAGATATCAGGAGAATCCGGTTTGGCGCGCTAGGCTCTGATGGCACACGGGGCGGATCGATAATCCGAAACTGCACCGTATCGGTTCGCTCCTCCGCCGCTTGTGCCAAGCGCGCCTGCTCGCGGCGGCCCAACAAGGCTTCGAAGTTGGTCTTCAGCACGGAGTAATCCCGATTGAGATTGGAAAACTGTGCCTCGATCTCCAACGCACGCTGGGCCATACCGCGGAGCCGGTTGATGTCCGTGTTGCTCTGCTCGAGGCGGCGCTCCATGGTCGATACCTTGGCCTCCTCGTCCACGAGACGAAGGCGGATCTGCTCGTAGACCAGGTTCGACACTTGCGTTGACGTCTCGCGCAACCCACTAGCCCCGCCGCCCCCGCCGCGAACCTGGGACTGCAGAGTCGCAATATTGCGCTGGGCAGCAACCACGTCGGGATGCTGGGGCGTGTAGCGCAGCATGAGCTGATCCAGCTGGCGCTGGGCATCCTGAAGCTGGCGACGTGCAACGCCGCCATCGCCGCCGCCCACGGCCGCCGTTCCCTTGAGTTCACGGGTCTCAGGGGTAGCTGCCAACTGGCTCTTGAGGCTATCGCGGCGAATACGCGTTTCCGTGAGTTCCAACATCACCTTGTCGCGCTCGGTCTCGGTCTGGGAGATGCGCTGGGTGAAGGAGGAGCCGCCGCCAACGACATCCATGTGACGCTGCCTGAAATCCGCGAGTCGCTGTTCGGAGGCCTGCAGCCCCGACTCGTACTCCTTGATCTGCTGATCAAGGAATGCTTGTGCCTGAACCATATCTCGGCGCTTGGACCCGAGCTGGCTTTCAACGAAGCGCGCACCGCCGGTGGTCTTTCGCACCCGCACATCGT
>JANNTF010001012.1:0-4201 GCA_031403455.1 Alphaproteobacteria bacterium
CCTCGAGTCGAGGAGGGGCGACGAGCACAGGCTGGCGATCAACGAGTGGCTGCTTAGGAAAGGTGATCTCCGCATGACCACACCGCTCCCCGATCAGATTCACGCGGAGAAGATGGCGCGCATCAAGGCGGCGCGCGATCGCATGATGGCGGGCAAGACCGCCGAGAAAGGCCTGCTCATCGTCCATACCGGCAAGGGCAAGGGGAAATCCTCCTCGGCCTTCGGCATGGTGATGCGCTGCATGGGCCACGGCATGCGCGTGGGCATCGTGCAATTCATCAAGGGCGCGTGGGAAACCGGCGAGGCGAAATTCCTGCAGCGCTTTCCCGATCTCGTCGAGATCAAGACGATGGGCGAGGGCTTCACCTGGGAAACGCAAGATCGCGCCCGCGATGTCGCCGCCGCCGCGCGCGGCTGGGCCGAGGCGCGCCGCATGCTCGCCGACCCCGGCTATGATTTCGTGCTGCTCGACGAACTCAATGTCGCGCTGCGCTACGAGCTGGTCGCGCTCGATCCGGTGCTGGAGGCGCTCGCGGCGCGACCGGCGATGCAGCACGTGACCGTCACCGGGCGCAACGCGCCCGATCCGCTGATCGAGCTCGCCGATCTGGTGACCGACATGACGCTGGTGAAGCATCCGTTCCGCGGCGGCGTGAAAGCGCAGCGCGGCGTCGAGTTCTGATGGCGCCGTGCGCCGCCCAGGTGATGCTGCAAGGCACCGGCTCCGATGTCGGCAAGTCGATGCTCGTCGCCGGACTCGCGCGCGCCTTCACAAGGCGTGGCCTCGCGGTGCGTCCCTTCAAGCCGCAGAACATGTCGAACAACGCCGCCGTCACCGCGGATGGCGGCGAAATCGGTCGCGCCCAGGCATTGCAGGCGCGGGCCTGCGGCGTCGCGGCGAGCGTCGACATGAACCCCGTGCTGCTCAAGCCGGAGAGCGAGACGGGCGCCCAGATCATCGTCCAGGGCCGGGTATTCGCGACGGCGCGCGCGCGCGACTACCATGCGCTCAAGCCGCGGCTGATGCCGCGCGTGATGGAGAGTTTCGCCAGGCTCTGCGCGATCGCCGATCTGGTGATCGTCGAGGGCGCGGGCTCCCCGGCCGAGATCAATCTGCGCGACGGCGACATCGCCAATATGGGTTTCGCCTGCGCGGCCGACGTGCCCGTCGTGCTGGTGGGCGACATCGATCGCGGCGGCGTGATCGCGAGCATCGTCGGCACGCTCGCCGTACTCGCGCCGGAGGAGCGCGCGCGGCTGCGCGGCTTCATCATCAACAAGTTCCGCGGTGATCCTGTCCTGTTCGAGTCCGGGCGCCGCGCGATCGTCGAGCGCACCGGGCTCGCCGATCTGGGTCTCGTGCCGTGGTTCGCCGACGCGGCGCGTCTGCCGGCCGAGGATGCGGTGGGACTCGATGCGCGCCGTGCCGGCAGCGCGGCGCCGATCAGGATCGTCGTGCCGCGACTCCCGCGCATCGCCAATTTCGACGATCTCGATCCGCTCAAGGCCGAACCCGACGTCGCACTGGATCTGATCGGCCCCGGCGACGCGCTGCCGGGCGATGCCGACGCGGTCATACTCCCGGGATCCAAAGCGACGATCGCCGATCTCCAAGCGTTGCGTGGCAATGGCTGGGACATCGATCTCGCGGCGCATGTGCGGCGCGGCGGCCACGTGCTCGGCATCTGCGGCGGCTATCAGATGCTCGGGCGTTCGATCACCGATCCCGATCGCATCGAGGGCGCCACCGACTCGGCCGAGGGTCTCGGGCTGCTCGACATCCAGACGCGGCTTGGCGCGCACAAGATCCTGCGCCAGACGCGCGGTGTCTGCGCGCGCAGCGGCGCGCCGATCGCGGGTTACGAGATCCATCTCGGCGTCACCAGCGGCGCGGCGACGGCGCGGCCGATGTTGCGGCTCGACACCCGCCCCGATGGCGCCGTGTCGGCCAATGGTCGCGTCGAAGGCTGCTACCTGCATGGGCTCTTCGAGCAGGCGGCGTTTCGCAAGGGTTGGCTCGATCGCCTGCGCGCGCGCCGCGGTCTCGCTTTGGCGGCGCCCGGCCGGGATTGGGACATCGAGATCGACCACACGCTCGATCGGCTTGCCGATCATGTCGCGGCAGCGGTGGATCTCGATCGTCTGCTCGCGATCGCCCGCTCGACCGGCAGGACTCAACCGTGACGCGCCAGCAGATAGCCGGCGGCGCCAACGACATGCACGAGGCATGCGATGACGTAGAGGCTCAAGGCGCGCGTGACGTCCTCGGGCGTCGCCCGCGCACGACCGCTGCCGATCCACGCATCGTCGGCCAGTTCGCCGTGATAGCGCCGCGGGCCGGCCAGCGCGATGTCGAGCGCGCCGGCGGCGGCGCCCTCGGGCCAGCCGGCATTGAAGGAGCGATGCTTGCGCGCGTCGCGCAGCATCGTGCGCATCGCGGCGACGGGCCGGCCGGCGGGAACGATCACCGCCGCCAGCGCCACGTAGAGCCCGGCGAGCCGCGCGGGCAGGAACATCACGGCGGTGTCGAGACGCGCCGCCGCTTCGCCAAAGGCGCGATGGCGCGGCGTCTTGTGGCCGATCATCGAATCGAGCGTGTTGATCGCCTTGAGCGCGACGATGCCGGGCAGCCCGAGCAGCAGGTACCAGAAGACCGGCGCCACGACGCCGTCGGCGAAATTCTCGAACAGGCTCTCGATCGCCGCGCGCGCGACGCCATGGGCGTCGAGCGTATCGGGATCGCGACCGACGATATGGGCGACTTCACGCCGTGCGGCGTCGATGCCGTCGCTGGCCAGCGCCTTGCCCACGGCCGCGACGTGATCGTGCAGCGAGCGCTGCGCCACGAGCACCGCGATCACGAAGGTCTCGACCGCCCAACCCCAGCGATACTTGGCGAGCACCACATGGGTGAACCAGGCGATCCCGGTGGCGACGCCAACGACGGCGGCGACCGTGATGACGCCCCGCCAGCGTCGCGCGCTCTCGCTGCGTTGATCGCGGTTGAGGCGCCGATCGTGGAACCCGACCATGCGGCCGATCAGCACGACCGGATGCGGGGCATGGCGAAACAGCGCACGCATGTCGCCGGCCAGCGCATCCAGCCCGAGCGCCAGCAACAGCATCGCCGCCGGCTCGGCAATCCACAGAGGCGAATCGAGCCACATCGCGCGGCAATACGGCATGCGCGACGAACCCCCGTCAACACTTGGAGAGACGTTTCATGAGCAGCGAGAAACTCGGCGTGATGATCTGCGGCCATGGCAGCCGCGACGCGGGCGCGATGCGGGAATTCGCGCAGATGGTCGATCGGTTGCGGCCGCGCCTGCCGTATCCGGTCGAGTACGGCTATCTCGAATTCGCGCGCCCGATCATCCGCGACGGCCTCGACAGGCTGGTGCAGGCGGGGATCACCAAGATCCTGGCGCAGCCCGCCATGCTGTTTGCCGCCGGGCATGTGAAGAACGATCTGCCGTGGGAGCTCAACACGTTCGCGGCGGAGCGGCCGGGCGTCTCCGTCGTCTATGGCCGCGATCTGGCCGTCGATCTCAAGCTGCTCGCCGCCGCGCGCGCGCGCGTCGAAGCCGCGGAAGCGCGATCGCCGCGCCAGATCGAGCGCGCGGATACCTGTCTGCTCGTGGTCGGTCGCGGCACCAACGATCCCGATGCCAATTCCAACGTCGCCAAGGTGATGCGCATGCTCTGGGAAGGCATGGGCTTCGGCTGGGGCGCCGTCGCCTATTCCGGCGTCGCGCAGCCGCGCGTCAACGCCGGTCTCGCGCGGCTGACGCGCATGGGGTTCAAGCGCATCATCGTGTTCCCGTACTTCCTGTTCACCGGCATCCTCGTGACCCGCATCTACGACCAGACCGACGAGATCGCCGCGCTGGCGCCCGACATCGAGTTCGTGAAGGCGGAGTATCTCAACGACCATCCCCTGGTCGTCGACGCCTTCGTCGAGCGCGTCGGCGAGATTCTCGTCGGCACCAACGTGATGAATTGCCAGCTGTGCAAGTACCGGACACAGATCATCGGCTACGAGGCGGATGTCGGCGCCGTGCAAGCCGGTCACCACCTGCATGTGCGCGGCATCGGCACCGATGGCGATCACGGGCATGGGCATGATCATGATCATGCTCATGGGCACCATCACGACCACGGACACAGCCATGGTCATCATCACCACCATCACCATCACCAC
>JANNTF010001013.1:0-3269 GCA_031403455.1 Alphaproteobacteria bacterium
GCGTGAAGATCACGCGCCGCTCCCAGATCAGATAGCCGACGATCGGTGAGATCAGGAAGCTGTGGTTGTAGGTCGCAGAATCGGACCACACATTGACGGCTGCGACCGCTGCCTCCCAAAACAACGCGATCAATCCCAGTATACCGACCGAGAGGGTCGCCGCCGCGACGCGCCAAGCGTGCAGCGCCTCAGCGCGCTCATCGATCTGCACGATCGACTGCGAGGCGGAACCGACGATGGTGCTCATTGCGTGCAGCGCCTGCTGACTGTGGGTGGATGAAGCAACATCGCTCTGGCAGTTGCGCCGTTGATCGCAAGATAGCGGAGTTCGACCTCAGACCCGAAGCGTCGAGTGTCGTAGATGGCGCATGAGGGACATCCGAAATCTCGCTTACATCAAGATGGCAGGCGCGTCTTGCTCGAATATTTCCGGATTGTGACGAAGTGTATCCGGACCGCCGTGCCGATCGACCGGGTGACCTGCAAATCTCTGAGCGTGCCAGCGACCATCGCGACACCTCGTCGATCGCGTTCTGGGAGAACAGCCTCACGGCCAAGTCACACCGGCGAGAGCGCTTGACCTTCCAACGATAGGAAGCCCCATATCAGGCGTGGGACTGTCTCTGGCCTCGGAGTTCTGACATGACAACCGCGCCGACGGCTTCGTGGTCCGCAACGAACGGCTCGACGATCGGCTTGCGGGTCGGCGGCATGAGCTGCGCCTCCTGTGTCGCCCATGTCGAGAAGGCGATCGCGTCCGTGCCCGGCGTGCTCGCCGCCAGCGTCAATCTCGCGACCGAGCGCGCGGATGTGCGGTTCGCCGGTACGCCCGATGCCGCCGCGGTTGCGAAGGCGATCGCCGGCGCCGGTTACGAGGTGGGCGAGGAGACGACCGAGCTGGCCGTCGGCGGGATGACTTGCGCGTCGTGTGTCAGTCACGTCGAGAAGGCGCTCGCCGCGGTGCCGGGAGTCCTCGCGGCGACCGTCAACCTCGCCACCGAGCGGGCCGCGGTCCGACATCTCGGCGGCGCGATGGGATTCGCCGATCTCGCGGCCGCGGTGCGCGCGGCTGGTTACGAGGCGCGCCCGCTCGGCGGCACGAGCGGCGTCGACCGCGAACGCGAACGGCGCGAGCATGAACTCTCCGCGTTGCGGCGTGACCTGTTGGTCGCCGCAGCGCTCACCCTCCCCATCCTCGTGCTCGAGATGGGTGGGCATCTCTTCGAGACCATCCACGACTTCGTCATGGGCACGATCGGTCACCAGACGAGTCTCTATCTCATGTTCGCTCTCGCCACGCTGGTCCAGTTCGGGCCTGGCGCCAGGTTCTACCGCAAGGGAGTGCCCTCACTGCTGCGCGCTGCACCTGATATGAACGCGCTGGTCATACTCGGAACCTCAGCCGCCTATGCCTATTCGACGGTCGCGACGTTCCTGCCTGGGTTGCTGCCGGACGGCACCAGGAATGTCTATTTCGAGGCGTCGACCGTGATCGTCACGCTGATCCTGCTCGGGCGCTATCTCGAATCGGTCAGCAAGGGGCGCACGAGCGAGGCGATCCGCCGGCTGATGGGACTACAGCCCAAGACGGCGCGCGTGCTGCGCGACGGCGTCGCGGCCGAGATCGGCGTCGACGCGGTGCTGCCCGGCGACATCGTGATGGTGCGGCCCGGCGAGCGCATTCCGGTCGACGGCGAGGTGACCGAAGGCTCGTCCTTCGTCGACGAGTCGATGATCACCGGCGAGCCGATTCCGGCAGCGAAGGGCGCGGGTTCCACGGTGGTCGGCGGCACGATCAACCGCACCGGCAGCTTCAGCTTCAGCTTCCGCGCGACCAAGGTCGGCGCCGATACCGTCCTCGCGCAGATCATTCGCATGGTCGAGACCGCGCAGGGCGCCAAGCTGCCGATCCAGGCGCTGGTCGATCGCGTGACCGCGTGGTTCGTGCCGGCGGTGATGGCGCTCGCGGCGCTGACCTTCGGCGCCTGGCTTGTTTTCGGCCCGAGCCCGGCCCTTACGTTCGGCCTCGTCAACGCGGTGGCAGTTCTGATCATCGCTTGCCCCTGCGCGATGGGGCTGGCGACTCCGACCTCGATCATGGTCGGCACTGGGCGCGCCGCCGAGTTGGGCATCCTGTTCCGCAGCGGCGAGGCGCTGCAGACCCTGCGCGACGCCGGCGTGATCGCTGTTGACAAGACCGGCACGCTGACCAAGGGCCGGCCCGAGCTCACCGATGTCCATTCAGCACCCGGCTTCGAAGAAGGCGAGATGCTGGCGCTCGCCGCCGCGGTCGAAGCGCATTCGGAGCACCCGATCGCCGAGGCGATCGTCGCCGCGGCGCGTGCGCGCGGGCTGACGGTTCGGGCCGCGGAGGGTTTCGAGGCGGTCCCCGGCTTCGGTGTGGCCGCGCGCGTTGCCGGTCGCCGTGTCGAAGCCGGCGCCGCGCGCTTCATGATCCGACTCGGCTACGACGTTGTCGCGTTCGCCGCCATAGCGGAGCCCCTCGCGCGCGAGGGCAAGACGCCGCTCTATGTCGCCATTGACGGGCGGCTCGCGGCGGCGCTCGCAGTGTCCGATCCGATCAAGGAATCGACGCCTGCTGCGATCGCCTCGCTCCACGCTCTCGGACTTCGGATCGCGATGGTGACCGGGGACGACCGGCGCACCGCAGAGGCGATCGCGCGGCAGGTCGGCATCGATGATGTCGTGGCCGAAATCCTGCCCGCCGGTAAGGTCGACGCCGTCAAACGGCTGCGCGAGGGCGGCCGGCTTGTCGCCTTCGTCGGCGACGGCATCAACGACGCGCCGGCGCTCGCGGAGGCCGATGTCGGGATTGCGATCGGCACCGGCACCGATGTGGCGATCGAGAGCGCCGATGTCGTGCTCATGTCCGGCGATCTGCGCGGCGTCGCCACGGCGATCGCGCTGTCGCAGGCGACGATCCGGAATATCAGGCAGAACCTGTTCTGGGCCTTCGCCTATAACGCGGCGCTGATCCCGGTGGCGGCCGGGGCGCTCTACCCGGTCTGGGGCATTCTGTTATCGCCGGTGCTCGCCGCCGGTGCGATGGCGATGTCGAGCGTCTTCGTGCTCACCAACGCGCTGCGATTACGCCGCTTCGCGCTCAACGCCCCGACATCACGGCCGGTCACCGGGACACCTGTGAATGGCACTGCCGCATGAGGAGGTCCGAACCATGAATATCGGCGAAGCCGCCACCGCCTCGGGCGTGTCGGCCAAGATGATCCGCTACTACGAGTCGATCGGCC
>JANNTF010001014.1:0-5323 GCA_031403455.1 Alphaproteobacteria bacterium
CCGCCCCCACCGCGCCGCGCACTGCGGTCGTGCTGTTCACCGATGGACAGAATGAAATGGGGAACGGCACGTCGAACTCGGCCGAATCCTGCTGTACCAGCGCATACGGGGATTGGGCTGCGCGTCCGTTGGGCGCGAACCCGGTGACCGAACTCAACCAGCGTGCCGTCGACGTGTGCACCGCCATCAAGGCGCGGGGCATCAAGGTCTTCGTGGTGCTGCTTTATGCGGATCCACCGCCTTCGATCCTCAATACCTTCAACGAAAACGGCTGTGCGAGCGGGCCGACCTATTTTTTCAACACGCCGACGGGCGATGATCTTCGACAGATCTTTCGCGAGATCGGCTCCCATCTGAGCAATCTGCGGCTAGTCCATTGAACATGCCGCGATTGCCCGTTATCCGTGGGGTGTTGGGTTTCGACTCGCGCTCTGCTTGTTGTGCTTGACGCGGGACAGGGGGCTTACTGAATATTAATCAGGTCGGAGTAACTCTTCTGCCGACGCGACTTTTTCGCGTGGAAGTTGAAAATCGCGGCCGTAGAAAGCGGTTGGTCCCCATGAAATTGCTGCTTGCCGATGATCACGCGATGTTCCGGACTGCGGTTGCCGATGGCTTGGAAGCCATGATCGGTGGCGGCACGGAAGTTCTGGAGGCGGACAGCTACGAGGCTGCCTATGCGCTTCTGAAAGCCAATCCGGACGTCGATGTCGTGTTGCTCGATCTGCTGATGCCGGGCTTCGCGAATTTCGACGGGCTGGGTGCGATGGTGCGCGATTTTCCGAGCGTGCCTGTCGTGGTGCTCTCCGGTTCTGGTCATTCCCGCTACCAAGTGGAAGCGGTGCGCCGTGGCGCGCGCGGATACATCGTCAAGAACCAGCCGCTCTCCGTTCTTGCCCAGATCATTCAGATCGTGCGGGATGGCGGAACCTATGTTTCGACCAGCGTGCTCGAATCCGGGGCCGCGCCGCCGGATGCGCCGACCGAATCGTCGGGCGGGCTGCCGACCAACGACACCATGCCCGTCGGGAGCGACGAGAGCGCCGCGCGCTTGGCACGGCTGACGGATCGTGAGTTGCAGATCCTGACATGCCTCGCGCGTGGCTCATCCAACAAGCAGATCGCGCGCGAACTCGGCATCACCGACACCACCGTCAAAGTGCATCTGCGCATGATCTTCAAGAAGCTCGGCGTCGCGAACCGGACCCAGGCGGCATTCTTCGCGCGCGAGCGTCCCGCCCTGATGGCCTGAAGCCAAGCCTCGCATCACCGGACCGGATCAGACCGCCGGTCGCGCATGCGACCGGCGGTTTGCGTTTCGAAGACGTCGTTCATATGCTCCGCGCCCCGTGTCGTCGCAGGAGGTTGAGCGTGATTCGAACGCTACGTCGATTTGTCGTTGTGATGTCTGCCGTGCTTTCGCTGGCCGGCACCGTATCCGCGCAGACGGTGCGCGAGCCTGAGAATGCGCTGTTCCTGGATCTGAAGAACGGTCGTGTCGTGATCGAATTGCGGCCCGATATCGCGCCCAATCATGTCGCGCGCATCAAGGAACTCGTGCGTCTGCGCTTCTACGACGGCATCGTCTTCCATCGCGTGATCGAAGGCTTCATGGCGCAGACCGGCGATCCCACGGGCACCGGTCGGGGTGGATCGGGCAAGAAGATCGCCGCGGAATTCGGCCGCGAACCCTTCGTGCGGGGCGCCTTGGGAATGGCGCGCTCGAGCGACCCGAACAGCGGAGATAGCCAATTCTTCATCACACTCGCACCGGCATCGCATTTGAACGGCCAATACACGGTGTGGGGCCGCGTCATCGCGGGCATGCAATTCGTCGATCAGATCGCGCGCGGGGAGCCGCCGCGCGAACCCGATCGTATCATCAGGCTGCGCGTCGCAGCCGACGTTAAGGAGTGAGGAAGATGGCTACGAGTGTCGACAACAATTTGTGGCTCGAGTTGTCGTCCGGCCGAGTCACGATCCGCCTGCGTCCGGACCTGGCTCCCAAGCATGTCGCCCGGATCAAGGAACTCGCGGAGACCGGCTTCTACGACGGCATCGTCTTTCATCGCGTCATCGATGGGTTCATGGCGCAGACCGGAGATCCCACGGGCACTGGCCGTGGCGGTTCGGGAAAGAATGTATCGGCCGAGTTTTCGCGTGAGCCCTTTGTGCGCGGCACCTGCGGCATGGCGCGCTCCAGCGACCCGAACAGCGCCGACAGCCAGTTCTTCATCATGTTCGCCGAAGGCAGCTTCCTGAACGGCCAATATACGGTCTGGGGCGAAGTCACCGACGGCATGGAGTTCGTCGACAAGATCAAGCGCGGCGAGCCACCGCGTTCGCCCGACAAGATCGTCAAGCTACGCGTGGCATCGGCGACTTGACGTCGATCAGGAGGCCTTCGGCTCGAGCAGATCGTCGAGCTTGCGCCGAAGGCTTTCCAGATTGAAGGCCGGGAGCTTGTAGACCCATGGGCTGAGCCTGCGATTGAGTGTCTCCGCCTCCGCCTTCACATCCTCCGCCGTCTTGAGTCCCGTGCCGCCGGCGGGAAGCTCGACTGGTGGCGACCCTTGCGCACTGATCGCTACCCAGGTTGCGCCATCGACTTCGGCAAAGCGCGCAATGAGGGTCAAGCCGTCGAACGTGGTGACCATCGTGGCCGGCGCGTCGGCCGGGACGGCGAGTTCGGATGCCTTGCGCACGTCGTCGAATTCGAGCCGATCGAACCCGCCGGCGACCGCGCCGACTTCCCAGCTCGATTTGGCTTTGCGATCGGCTGGCATGCCGACGATCGCGAAATCGCGTTCCGTCGCCGCGGCGCGGCGCAGCTCCAGCTTCGTACCATCGGCGTGACTGACACTGGCCGCGCTGACTCGATCGCGCACGATGTTCGTGACTTCGCGATCGACCCAATGCAGAGCCTCGCGACCGACGGTCAATCGGCCCTTCGCCAGCCACGCCTGGGGATCGCCGTCACGGCGGACATACACCGCATCCTCGCCGCCGCCGCCGCGGCCGAAGCGGTTCTTGCCCGCGATCAGGGCAAGTACGTCCTTGCCGCCGGAATCCTTGAAAGCGAGGCGGGTCGACTTCGCATCCACCTGGTCGCGATCTTCGACTTCGAGCGAGGCATAGAGCGCCTTGTTGCGAGTCTTGGCCTCGAGGGTGCGCAGATCGGTGACCTCGACGAAGAGCTGGCGGATCTTGGCGACATCGGCGGCATAGCCGCTACGCGCCGGCACGCGCCAGATCTCGCCATCGCGCTGGATGGTGATCGTCCCGTCGGGGCGCTGCAGCTCGATGCTGCGCACGTCGCCGGAGCGCCCAGCGAGTTCCGGGAAGAGGCGCTGTCCGAGCTTCGCGTCGGGCGCCTCGCCGGACGGCGCGATGACGATCGCGGCGATGCCGGTCACGGCGGCGATGGCCGCAAGGGCCGCAAGGGTCAGTGGTCGCATCGGTCTCTCCTGTGCGCGAAGCTCAGCCGGTCGCTGCGACGGCAGCGATGCGGCGCCGGCGGTGGAGACGCCACCAGCCCAGCGCGATCGCGAACACGCCGATCAGCACGGGAATGAGCCCGATATTGATCGCCCGGATGCGCGTCTCCAGGCTCTGGATATCGCGGCGCAGATCGAACTGCACGTCGCGCAGCTGGCGGCGCGTATCGACCATCTCGGCGCGGAACAGATCGATTGCCTGCTGCTGATTGGACGTTATGAGCGCGCGTGCCGCGCCTTCGCCCTGTTCCTTGGTCTGCAGCTCCTTCAGCTTGGTCTCGGTCTCGCGCAGCTTCTCCGTCAAGGCGCGCTCTTTCGCGCGGAAGGCGAGTTCCGCCTGGCGCTGGATCTCCTGGACCACGGCAAAGGGACGGGCGGACTGGCCGCGTGAGCGCAGCGAGATCAGATCGTCGCTGCCCGCGAGATGGTCGAGCGCGTTGATGACGAAGTCGCCGTTATTGGCGACCGGTACGATCATCCGCTGGCCGAAGAACTCCTGGACCTGGGCCCAGAAGCGGTCCTCGAGCATGTCGGTATCCGCAACCACGATGACATTGATCGCGTCCTTCGACGCGGCGAGATGTGCCGCGAGCGGCGGCGGCACCGGTTTGTTGGCGGCGTCGTCGCCTTCCTTCTTCTCGATCTTCGGCGCGCCGTCCGGAAAGGCGGATTTGGCGGGGCCGCGCACGCGCGCCGCGAGCATGAAGCGCTCGCCCGAAGGCTTGAAATTGGTGAGCAGCGCGACCGGGTCGGGCGCCATCTTGAGCGGGGCGGCGTCGAGTTCCTGCGACTGCGTCGAGGTCTGGAGCAGCGGCGTGATCTGCAGGCCGCTATTGGCGATCGGCTTGAGAATGCCGGCCGACGCGAGATTGAGCGACTGCGCATCCGCCAGCAGCACATCGCTCTTGGTCAGAGCGGCGTCGCGCAGCGTCAACCACGCAAGATAATCCACGGACCGGACGCGTTGCGCGTCGCCCGCGTTCACGCGCCGTGCGGCCTGGCGATCGCCGGCGATCTTGCCCTCGACGAGTTCGAGACCCCACGAGCTCAGCAATTGCGGAATGGTCGAGGCGGTCTGGCCGGTCTGGGCGGCGGGACCGGGTCTGCCCATCTCCCCCTCCGCATGCGGGTCGACGAAGACGAGCGCGCGACCGCCGCGAAGCACGAATTGGTCGATGGCGTAGAGCGTGCTCGCCGGCAAGTCGTGCGGGTGCACGAGCATCAGAACGCCGATGTTCTCGGGGATGGATGCGGTGTCGAGCTCGAGGCGCTGAACCTCGAAGAACTGGGAAAGCTGGTCATAGATCGCCCAGGGCGTCGGCGGCACGCGCGGCCCCATGAATTGGCCGGTCAGCGGCAGGGTCGACAGCAGGCCGATCGTCTTCTTCTTGGTGGTCACGAGATCGAAGACAAGCTTGGTGAGATCGTATTCCAGGAAGCGTTCGCGCTCGGGCTGCAGGAACGCAATCACGCTGTCCTTGTCGGCGCTGTTCGAGCCGGCGATGCCGAAATAGACCTGCTCGCCGGACTGGTTCACCGGGACGCCCTGCAGGCCGAGGGCGACCGCGCGATCTTCCTCGTCCGAGAAGGGCTGCGGGTCGATGACCTGGAGCCGCAGCTTGCCGTTCGCGGCCGCGCGATATTCCTCGAGCATCTCGCGCACCCGCGCGGCATAGACGCCGTAGGATGGGATCTCGCGCACCAATCGGTCCGACACGTAGAGACGCAGCGTGACCGGCTCGTCGATCTTGCCGAGCAGGTTGCGCGTGCCGGGCGAGAGGGTGAAGAGCTTCTCCTGCGTGAGATCGGCGCGCAGGCCGGTCGCC
>JANNTF010001015.1:0-3685 GCA_031403455.1 Alphaproteobacteria bacterium
CTCCGCGCATTTCTGGAATGCAACGTGGTTCTAGTTGCGACACCCCATTGCCGTCAAGCGGCGGCCGCGCTCGGGGCTCGCCTCAGCGCGTTTGCCCGCCATCTTCCGGCGGTGCGGCGAGCTGCTTCTTCGCTTCGGGCAGCAGGGCCGCGCGCAGGTGGCGCTCGTGACGTCCGGTTGCTCAGGCCAAAAGGCGCTTTCCTCCGGCTCTGACGGCGGTCAATCCGATCAACGCGGTTGCGAACAGCAGGGCAGGCGCCGGTACGGGGATTGTCGTGCCGTCAATCATCGCGTCTGCGATCAGCACACCGCTGAACCGATCGCCGCTGAGCGTTCCGTCCGGATTGAGGGTGAACTGCGTCGTGAAGACGGACAACCCCGGTAGTTCCTCGGTCGTGCCGTCGACGAAAACGAAGCTCTCGAGCGGATCGAATGTCGTCTCGAGGCCGAGATACGTCGTCAGGTCGATGAACACGAACAGATCCTCGACCTGGTCCGCCGCGCGCAGCACCGGCGCCAGGAATGTTCCGCCGAACAGGTCGATGAGCGTCCCGAGTTCGAGTTCGGTCACGCCGGCGATGCCGTCGACGAGCCCGAGGAAAGCGAGCGTCGTGAGCGTCATCGGGGACCCGAAGGCGCGCACCGTGTAGTTGGTCGGCAGATTGCCGGCAGCATCGCGCGGCAGCCGGCCGTTGATGGTGAAGCCAGTGAGCACGCCGCCGCCGTTGATCTCTTCGCCTTCTTGAATGGAGCCATCGGCGTTGCGATAGCTCGGGGTGATCTTGACCGAGCTGTAGTTGCTTGTTCCGATATTCGTGAACGACCAGCCGCCGGGAGGCCCGTCGCCGTGGATGCCGGTGACCTTGATGGTGAGATTGCCCGCGGCCGGCGTCGTCACCGCCGCCACGACGTAATCGGCATGAGTTCCGTGCTCGACCCTTCGCGCGACGGCGCGGCCGGCCGGTCCGATCGGCGCCCGCTGCACGTTGGGCAGAGCGAGGGCGATCGCCGGCCCCGCGCCATGCGCGATATCGCATACCGGCGCGGGATCGGGATGCGTGATGTTCACCGTGAGATCGCGGATCGTCGTCGGCCCGGCGGCCGGGGCCGGGCTGGCGAAATCGTAGGTCCAGTTGGGGCCGCCGAGCGGGGCTGAATTATCCGCGCCGGCGGCCGGAAAACTCCAGGGATGGCTGGCTTTGAAGCTGCACGGTGCTTGCGCGGCGCCGGCGGCGGCGAGATAGGCGCCGCGCGCTTGCGGCGCCGCGGCGAGGCAGACCAGCACGGCCGCCGTGCCGGCGAGCAGACGGCTGATCGGTCGATCGCGATATCCAGTGCGTGTCACATGCCGCATCGGTGCCTCCCTCGTCCAAGCATGGCGCGACGGCCGCGGGTGCCTACGGTGTGATGGAGTTTCCCTGCCGCATCCCCCACGGTGCTGAAACGACGCTGAGTGAACTCTATTTCGCGATTACTTCAACGGCGAGTCAAATCAATGGTACGCGAGGCGCGATCACTTCTTGATACATGCCGTCCGGCATTTCGCTCCGCGCGTCTGCGCGCGCCACGCGGTGAAGAGCTGCACCGCGCGGGTCTTCTCGCGGCTCCAATAGACGCTGTCGGTGACGATGGCTTGCGCGCGGTTCTCGGGATGGTCGGGCAGCAGCTTCGCCTGTGCCGGGTCGACGAAGCCGGCGGCGTCGGGGATCGTCGGCGCGGTGCGCACGAACGGCGTGAAGGCGGCCTGGCGTGCTGCCGTCGCCGCGAAGGCGATGAAACGGCGGCAGTGCTCCGCCGCGGGCGCGGCCTTCAGGATCACCCAGCCTTCGCAGGATTGCAGATTCTGCTCCCACACCACGCGGAACGGCGCGCCGGCCTCGATCGCCGATTGCGCGCGCAGGCTCGTGGTGGCGAGCATGTCCACCGCGCGGGTGCGCATCAGCTCGACCGAGCGCGTCGCGAGCGGCCACCATTCCTGGACATGCGGCCGCACGCGCTCGAGCGCCGCGAAGGCGCGGTCGAGATCCAGCGGATAGAGACGATCGGGCGTGACACCGTCGGCGAGCAGCGCTTCTTCCAGGGTGTCGATGGGATGGTCGCGCAGCGCGCGCCGGCCGGGGAAGGCCTCGACGTTCCAGAAATCGGACCAGTTCCGCGGCGCGCGTTCGCCAGGGAAGGTCTCCGTGTTGACCGCGAGCACCGTCGCGTAGACGTCGTTGCCTAGGAAGTACCGGCTGCGAAACATCTCGGGGATGCGCCGGATTTCGGAATTGTCGATCCCGATCGGCTCGAGCAGCGCCTCGTCGCCGCTCACGAGCTGGCGATGCGCGGCGTCGCTGATCAGCGCCATGTCCCAGTCATAGGCGCCGCGCCGGACCATGTCTTCGATCAGCCCGGTCGGCTCGACGCCACCGACCACGCGCGCGATCTCGATGCCCGTCGCCGCCGTGAAGGGCTGATAGAAGGCGGCCGTGAGACCCTCGACATAGGGGCCGCCGGGATCGCGGATCCGGATCCGATCTCGTGTCATCGCCTCTCCGCGTGCGGTCATCGTGTGGATCGCAATCTACTGTCGTCATCGCGGCACCGGCAATCAATCGCGTCTTGCTCGCCGGAGATCGCCTCGCCATCATCGCGATCGAACAGCTGGAGTCATTCATGCCCCGCCTCGTCCTGATGGTCCTGCTCGCGCTTGCCGCGGGAAACACGATGGCGCAAGAGAAGATCCTGCGCATGGGCGTGAACGCGGCCGATGTCGGCACGCTCGATCCGCATCGCTCCGCCGCCGGTCACGACAAGGCGATCTTCGCGCAGCTGTTCAACGCCCTGGTCCGCCTGCCGCCTGGCAGCGCCGATCTCGCCCGCGTGGAGCCCGATCTCGCCGAGAGCTGGGAGGCCTCTCCCGATGGCCTGGTCTGGATTTTCAAGCTGCGCCGTGGCGTGCAGTTCCATCACGGCTACGGCGAGGTCAGCGCCGATGACGTCGTACATTCCTTGACGCGCGCCGCCGACACCAAGCGCTCTTCCTTCGCGGCCGATTTCGCCGACGTCGCCGCGATCGAGGCGGTCGACGCGGCGACGGTGAAGATCACGTTGAAGCGGCCGAGTCCGAGCCTGCTCGGCCTCGTCGCGGATTTCCATGGCGGCCTGATCATCAGCGCCAAGGCGGATCGCGAACTCGGCGACAGCTTCAAGCTGAAGCCGATCGGGGCCGGCGCTTTCGCCTTCGCGAGTTACGAAGCGAAGAGTTCCGCCATGCTGGTCGCGCATCGCGCGTATTTCCGCGGCCGCCCGGCGATCGACGCGATCAAGATTCAATACATGCCCTCGGATCAGACGCGCGAGCTCGCGCTCAGGACCGCTGAGCTCGATCTCATCTTCGGCCGCCGCGATCAGCGCTGGGTCGAGCGCATGAAGGAAGCGCCTGGCGTGGTCGTCGACGTCTTCGGGCCGGGCGAATTGCTGACGCTGTTCGTCAATGCGAAGAAGCCGCCGCTCACCGATCTGCGCGTGCGCCGCGCGCTCCTGCATGCGATCGATCGCGAGGCGATAAGACATTCCGTCGGGCCGGATATCACGATCCTCGCCCGCTCGGTCGTACCGCCCGGCTATGTCGGCGAACTCGCCGAGCCTTGGCCCTATGCTTTCGATCCGGCCAAAGCGCAGGCGCTGCTCGCGGAAGCCG
>JANNTF010001016.1:0-1557 GCA_031403455.1 Alphaproteobacteria bacterium
CACGCATCGACCCCGTGACGCGCGCCGTTCGCGTGATCGCCTTGTTCGACAATGCCGACGAGGCGCTGAAACCGGGATTATTCGTCAATGTCGAGCTGGCGCTCGCCAAGCGGGAAAATGCATTGCTGATCGCCGAGGAGGCCCTGGTGCCGGAGGGCCCGCGGCAATTCGTTTTCGTGGTGCGCGATGGCCGCGCACTCCGCACCGAGGTCAAGCTCGGCACGCGTCTGCAGAGTGAAGTCGAGATCGTCGAGGGCCTGAAGGCCGGGGATCAGGTGATCGTGCGCGGCACCAGCCGTGTGCGCCACAACCAGCCCGTCACCACCAAACCGCTGCAACGGCCCACGAGCTGAGGCCGATGTCGCAGCATCGGACGACACGAATTTCTGTGCGGCGGCGCGAATCGCTGCCGCCTCCGGAGCGAATGAGACACCATGGTCATCTCTGATACCTCGATCAAACGCCCAGTCTTCGCGACGGTGCTCAGCCTTCTGCTCGTCGTGCTCGGCGTCGCGTCCTACCTCAAACTTCCGGTGCGCGAATTTCCCGCGATCGATCCGCCGATCGTCTCGGTCACGTCGGTCTACAAGGGCGCCTCGAACGAGGTCATGGAAAGCCGTATCACCGAGCTCATCGAATCCGCGGTCTCCGGCATCGAAGGCGTGCGGTCGATCACCTCGCAGAGTCGCGAGGAGCGCAGTCAGGTCAACATCGAATTCCGCATCGATCGCAATGTCGACGCCGCCGCAGCCGACGTGCGTGACCGCGTGGCGCGAATCCGCGCGCGCCTCCCCGAGGCCGCCGAGGATCCCGTGGTCTCCAAGGTGGATTCCGACGCGCGTTCGATCGTGTTCTTCAGTCTGACCTCCGACCGCATGTCGCAGCTGGAGATCACCGACTACGCGCGCCGCAACCTGATCGACAAATTGTCGATCGTGCCGGGTGTGGCCTCGGTCTTCATCGCCGGCGAACGCCGCTTCGCGATGCGAATCTGGATCGACCGCCAGGCGATGGCGGCGCGCCAGTTGACCGTCGACGACATCGAGGCGGCGATCAAGCGCCAGAATGTCGAGCTGCCGTCCGGACGCATCGAGTCGACGCAGCGCGAACTGACCGTGAAGACGGACTCCCGGCTGTCGACGCCCGAACAGTTCCGCGCGATCGTGATCGCGGTCCGCGCCGGCTATCCGATCCGGATCGGCGAAGTGGCGCGCGTCGAGGTCGGGCCGGAGGACGAACGCGGTGAAATGCGCACCAACGGCAAGACCGCCGTCGGTCTCGGCATTCTGCGCCAATCAACCGCCAATACGCTCACCGTCGCCGACGGCACGAAGGCGGAGATGATGCGCCTGCGCTCGTCGCTGCCCGACGGCATGAGCTACATCATCAGCTACGACGAGTCGGTATTCATCAAGCAGTCGATCTACGAGGTCTTCCATGCCCTGGCGATCGGCGTCGGGCTGGTCATCGGGGTGATCTTCTTTTTCCTGCGCTCAGTGCGGGCGACGATCATTCCCGCCGTGGCGATCCCGGTTTCGATCATCGGCTCCTTCACCG
>JANNTF010001017.1:0-4458 GCA_031403455.1 Alphaproteobacteria bacterium
GTCGCGGCCATCGAAGAACATGCAGGCGGATGGCCATGCGGCGACATCCTCGACGACCGCGCCATCGTCCAGCACGAGCATGGTCGCGGCATTGGGATTCTCCTCGCGGTCGGTCAGCCATACCGGCTGATCGGCAGCAGCGCCGTCCTTCACCGACCCGTGCGGCAGGAAGCTGCGATCGTCATATGTCCACAAGGCGGCGTTGAGGGCCTCGATGCGTTCGTCGGATCCAGCGCGCACCACCACGCGCTGACCGAGCGACAGCACCTTCTCCAGCACGCGCGGCAGCGCCTGCTCGAGCGCCGTGGTCGTGAGGTGATAGAAGCGGATCTCCGTCAGCCGCTCTTCTCCTCGTAGTGATCGGCGACCAGCCGGTCGAGCAGCCGGACGCCGAAAGCGGTCGCGCCTTTCGGCGTCGTCGCGTGATCCTTCTTGCACCACGCCATGCCGGCGATGTCGAGATGGGCCCACGGCACGTCGTTGACGAAGCGCTGGATGAAGACGGCGCCGATCGTGGCGCCTGCGCCGCGATCACCGGCGATGTTCTTCACGTCGGCGGCATCGGAGTCGATCATGCGGTCGAAGACATCCCCGAGCGGCATGCGCCAGAGCTTCTCGCCCGTGGCCTTGCCGGCAGCCAGCAATCCGGCAGCGAGATCTTCGTTGTTGGCGAACAGCCCGGCGTATTCGTGTCCGAGCGCGATGATGATGGCCCCGGTCAGCGTCGCGAGATCGACCATGGCGACCGGCTTGAAACGATCCTGCGTGTACCAGCAGACATCCGCGAGCACGAGACGCCCCTCGGCATCCGTGTTGAGCACTTCGATCGTACGGCCCGACATCGCCGTGACGATGTCCGACGGACGCTGCGCATTGCCGTCGGGCATGTTTTCAACCAGGCCCACGACCCCGACCGCGTGCACCTTGGCCTTGCGGCCAGCCAAGGCGGTCATGACGCCAAGCACGGCCCCTGCCCCGGCCATGTCCCATTTCATGTCTTCCATGCCGGCGGCGGGTTTGAGCGAGATGCCGCCGGTATCGAAGGTCACCCCCTTGCCGCAGAACGCGATGGGACGGCTATCGTCCTTGGCGTTGGTATTGCCCCGCCACTCCATCACGACGACCCGCGGCGCGCGTGCGCTGCCCTGCGCGACACCGAGCAGGGCGCCCATGCCGAGAGCGCTCATTTTCTTCTCGTCGAGGATCTCGACCTTCACGCCGAGCGCGTCGAGCTCCTTGCAGCGATCCGCGAAGCTCGCGGGATAGAGCATGTTCGGCGGTTCAGAAACGACATCGCGCGTCACATGCACACCGTCGGCGACGCGCGCCAACGGCGCGTAGAGCTTGCGCGCCAGCGCGATGTCCGCAACCACGAACGAAAGAGTCTTGAGCGTCGGCTTGTGATCGGGCTTCTCGTTGGTGCGGTATTTGTCGAAGCGGTAATCGCGCAGCTTCGCGCCGAAGGCCATCTGTGCCGCCATCGTCGGGATGGTCGGATTGGCATCCGCGATCGCATCGACGGCGACGGTCGCCGTCGTCTCGCCGATCCGATTGAGATGCGCGACGAGCGTGCCCCCGAGGCGCTGCAAGCGCAGCGACCCGAGATCGGCGGGTTTCCCGAGCCCCAGCAGGATCACGCGACGAGCCTGCACGCCACGCGGCATCAGAATGTCGAGCGTCTCACCCTTGCGTCCCTTGAACCGACTTGCGGTCATGGCGGCCTGCACCTGTCCACGCGTCCGTTTGTCCAGCGCGGCCGCGCTCTTCGTGAGCTTCCGGTCCTCGTGGACGCCGACGACATAGCTGCCGGTCGTGGGGATCTCTGGTTTCGTAAAGGCGATCTTCATGGGCATTCCTTCCCTGGAGCACGCTGCACCGATCACGGCGCATCCGGACGATGGCGGTCGACACGCCGCCGCGGCGATTGCATGACGACTCGCCCCTGACTCCGACGAGGTACCGCGTCAAGCTGCCCGAATGTAGCGAATTCGTCACGGCTGGAAAGCCGCAACCGGCAGAATTCCCGGCTTGGTTCGCCGGTCACGTGGACTCGGGTGTCATGCTATAGGTGACGATGAATGACAACGGTCAACACCTACCTGCTGCGTCAACTCGCGATCGTCACCTTGCTGGTGACTCTGACGCTGACCTGCGCCATTTGGCTGACGCAATCGCTGCGCTTCGTGGAGCTGATCGTCAATCGTGGCCTGACCATCGGAACGTTCTTCTACCTGACGATGCTGCTGCTGCCGAGTTTCCTCTGGCTGATGCTGCCGATCGCCGTCTTCACCGCCGTGCTGTTCACCTATCAGCGGCTGACGACCGACAGCGAGCTGATCGTGATGCGCGCCGTCGGCTTGAGCCCGCTTCAGCTCGCGCGTCCGGCATTGATGATCGCACTGCTCGCCGTGATGATCGGCTTCGCGCTGTCGCTGTATTTCCTGCCCCGGGCCTATCGTGACTTCAAGGATCTGGAATTCGACGTGCGCAACGATTTCGCCGGGCTGCTGCTGCGTGAAGGCGCCTTCACCACGATGGCGCTCAACGTGACGGTCTATGTGCGTCAGCGCGACCCGTCGGGTGATCTCGTCGGCATCCTCGTGCATGACGGGCGCAAGCCGGATGAACCGAGCACCATCATCGCGGAGCGCGGACGCCTCGCCATATCCGAAGAGGGCCCGCGCGTCGTCCTCGTCAACGGAACACGACAAGAGCTCGATCGCACGTCAGGTCGGTTGCGTTTCCTCTATTTCGATCGCTACAGCGTCGATCTCGGACGGGTTGCCCAGCGCACTGGCGCGCGCTGGCGCGAACCGCGCGAGCGCTATTTGCACGAATTGTTCCGGGCGCCATTGGACGAGAACGATCGCCAGAATCGAGCGCGGCTGCTTGCCGAAGGCCATAACCGCCTGATGACTCCTCTGCTCAGTATGACCTTTGCCCTGGTCGCCTTGGCCGCCCTGCTTTCCGGCGAATTCAATCGCCGCGGACAAGCAAGCCGTCTGGTCGCCGCCATCGTGGCCGCCGTGGTGCTTCAGACGTCGTCCATCGCAATTCAGAATCTGGTCACGAAATGGCCTTCGCTGGCGCCGCTCATCTATGTCGTCGCCCTCACCCCGATGGCACTCGCGGCCTGGTGGCTGATCTATCAGCGGCCGATCCGATATCGCGCGACGCCCGCGTCGAGCGCGATCAGCGCGCCGGCGTGACGGCGAGGCCGGAATGCACCTCACGCTGTCCATGTATATCGGGCGTTTGTTCCTGTTCTGGTTCATCGCGGTTTTCGTTGGCCTGACCGCGATCGTCTACCTGCTCGACACGATCGAGCTGTTGCGCCGCGTCCAACGCATCGAGGTGCCCCTCGGCCTGCTCTTGAAGCTCGCCGCGCTGAAGCTGCCGTTCCTGGTCATGGAGATTTTTCCCTTCGTGATCCTGTTCTCGGCGATGCTGTGTTTCTGGCGACTGGCGCGCAATCACGAGCTGACCGTCGTGCGCGCATCGGGCGTATCGGTATGGCAGTTCCTGTTGCCTGCACTCGTGATCGCGGTCGTGATCGGGTCGCTGCGCGTCGGCGTCTTCAATCCGCTCGCGGCCGCGACCTACTCCGGCTTCGAGACGCTGGAAGCGCAGATCTTCAGGGGCCGCACCAGTCAAATGGCGGTTGGTCAGAATGGCTTCTGGCTGCGGCAAGCGAGCAGCGAAAGCAACTCCGTGATCCATGCTTTGCGAGTCACGTCCGAACAGCTGGATCTCCACGATGTCACCATCTGGAACTTCGCGCGGCCATCTCCCGGTGGGGAGAGCGGCGATCGCTTCATCAGCCGGATCGACGCGAAAACCGCAAAGCTCGAACCCGGCGCCTGGATCCTGACGGAGGCCAATATCAGCCTGCCCGACCGCCCGTCGCATCTGCAGACCACCTACCGATTGCCGACCGACATGACTCGCGAGCAGATCCAGGACGCCTTCGCTGCGCCCGAGACGATTTCATTCTGGGATCTTCCTGGTTTCATCGCGACGCTCGAGAATGCCGGCTTCTCGGCGCGGCGCCACCTGCTTCACCTTCACCGACTCCTGGCCAGCCCCTTGCTGCTCACTGGCATGGTGCTCATCGCTGCGACCGT
The DNA here is from genome assembly GCA_031403455.1 of Alphaproteobacteria bacterium. Classification (GTDB taxonomy): domain Bacteria; phylum Pseudomonadota; class Alphaproteobacteria; order CACIAM-22H2; family CACIAM-22H2; genus CAIOSQ01. Next base: position 4,125 of record JANNTF010001017.1, read on the forward strand.
GAGCTTGCGCCCACCACGCCGTGGCGGCGGCCTCACCATGGTCGTGCTCGGCATCGCCGCCGGGTTCATGCTGTATTTCGTTTCGAACCTGATCGCCGCCCTCGGCCTGAGCAATGCCATTCCGATCTATCTCGCGGCATGGGCGCCAGCGAGCGTCATGGCGCTGCTCGGTGTCACCACGTTGTTGCACCAGGAAGACGGCTGAGCGCCCTCAGGGGAATCGGGTGAACGCCTTTAAGCGGTGATGATGCGCGCGAGGAATTCATCGTCCCATCCCGCGGCTTTGCGCTTGGCGCGGAGGGATAGCTTTTCGGGCGCGCGCCTGATGAGATTT
>JANNTF010001018.1:0-8074 GCA_031403455.1 Alphaproteobacteria bacterium
CGCTCCGGCACCGCCCGCCCCTCGTTGCCCCTCCTCATTCGAGGAGGGGCGACGGGGGATCGGGGGACGTCACGGATTTCTCTCGGGCAATTGGTGGTTGCGCTTTGAGCCGCGTGGTGGTCAGGCTCCATGGCACGCTCCGTGAGCGCGGGGCGCATCCTGCTTCGGTGCCGGCGAGGTGATCGAATGAAGCGGCGCGATGTCTTACCCCTGTTGGGCGCGGCAGCCGCGTGGCCGTTCGCGGCGCGCGCGCAGCAGAAGGCGATGCCGGTGGTCGGCTGGCTTGGCCGCACCTCATTCGAGTCAAGGACCAAGGCCGCGTTCCTTCAGGGGCTAAGCGACACCGGCTATGTCGAGGGACGAAACGTCGCGATCGAATATCGCTCTGCCGAGAATCGCCTTGATCGCCTGCCCGCATTGGCGGCCGATCTCGTCGCCCGCAAGGTCGATGTGATCTTCGCAGGTAGCATTCTCGTGCTCACCGCGGCGAAAGACGCAACCCAGACGATCCCGATCGTCACCTTAGGCGTCGCCGACCTGGTCGCGGCTGGCTTTGTCGCTAGTTTCGCCCGGCCGGGTGGCAACATCACGGGCATCAGCTGGTTTCTTCGCGAGATCAGCCTCAAGCGGGTCGAACTGCTGGCCGAGCTGGTCCCTCAGGCTGCGGTGATCGCGCTGCTCGTGAATCCGAATAATCCGTCATCTGAGGAAATGACGCGCGATGCGCAGGAAGTGGCGCGCGCGAAGGGGCGGCAGCTGTCAATCCTGAAGGCGAGCACCGAGAGCGACATCGATGCGGCTTTCACAACTCTCGCCCAACTGCGCGCTGGCGCGCTCGTGGTCGGGGCCGATGGGATCCTCAACAGCCGGCGCGAGCAGATCGTGGCGCTGGCGGCACGCTATGCCGTGCCGGCGATCCACGAGTGGCGCGAAGCCGTCGATGCCGGCGGCCTGATCAGCTACGGCGCGAGCTTCACCGGCCTCCATCGACAGGCCGGAGTCTATGTCGGCCGGATTCTCGCGGGCGCCAAGCCTGCCGATCTGCCGATCCAGCAACCCGCGCGGTTCGAGCTGGTCATCAATCTCAAGACCGCCAAGGCGCTCGGCCTCACCATCCCGCCAGTCTTCCTCTCCCGCGCCGACGAGGTGATCGAGTGAGGCCAGGGAGAATTCTCCTCGGAGGAGAGTTTCGGCTGAGTCACCTGATAGCGGCGCTGCGATCACAGTCCGTCACTTGCCCAATTCGACTACTTGAATGCCAACCATGTGCTGGTCGCGGGGATCGTGGATGTCGTCAGCTCCACCATCCTCGAATCCACGCGCAGCGCCACGGAACCTCGGAAGCACCCTTCGTTGGCAAACCGGTGCCGCTGCGCATCGGCGGCAGGTACCTCCTCTGAGAGGACACGGCTTGTGAAGCGCGCTCTCGTTGCCGGAGCCGTCTATTTCGCCATGCTGTTCGCACTCGGCTTTGTGGTCGGAACCTTCCGCGTGATGCTCGTTGCGCCCAGACTTGGGGAGATCGCCGCGACAGCGCTTGAGCTGCCAGTCATGCTGGCCGCTTCATGGATCGTCTGTGGCCGGACGATTCGGCTGTGGCGGGTGCCGGCGGCTGCTGCTTCGCGCGCGCTTATGGGCGTTTGGGCATTCGTGCTCTTGATGGCCGGCGAGACGCTTCTGGGCGTCTTCGGGTTTGGCCGCACGCTGGCGGAGCAGTGGGCTGCCGTGTCCTCTCCTTCGGGGTTGATGGGGTTGGCGGCGCAGCTCGGCTTTGCGCTGTTCCCCCTGCTCCACCGCGAAACCTGCAAGAAGATGACTGACCGCGGCTCGCCTGGAAGGGGCAAGCGCGCAAGATGGCAGCTGTCACGCCGCAAAATCCTGCTTGGCCTCGGAGCCTCAGCCATGGCTGGTGGCGGTTACACGGGGACTCGATATTCCGTGTCGATCCGAGCGGCGGAGCAACGGGTTTCCGGCCGCAGCTCGGTCATCCCAACGCGTTTCGGTGACCTGGAGTATGCCGTTTCTGGCGCGGGTCCACCGCTGATGATGATCCACGGAACTGGCGGCGGCTTCGATCAAGGGCTGCACTTCGCGGCCGGTTTCATGAACCGCGGTCATCAGATCATTGCGCCATCGCGATTTGGCTATCTACGCAGCGACTTTCCGACTGATCCCTCTTCGCAGAACCAGGCCGATGCGCTGGTCGAACTCCTCGATCATCTCCGCATCGACCGGCTGCCGGTCGCCGGTGGTTCCGCAGGCGCCCTGTCCGCGGCCCAATTCGCCTTACGCCACCCCGACCGTTGCTCCGGGCTTGTCCTGCTCGTTCCCGCTGCGAACGTCAGGGGCCGCGACCCGGTAGCGATGAGCCCATTGCGGCAGACGATCGTCAAAGGTCTTCTGACGTCCGATTTTCTCTACTGGACGACGATGACGGCAGCTCCGGAACAGCTCATCGGAACTCTGCTCGCTACCGACCCAAGGCTTTTGGATCAGGTCTCCGCGCGCGAACGTCGCCGGGCACACGCTATTCTCGAAGACATGATGCCCATCCATGCACGCACGCGTGGAGTGTTGAACGACGGGCAGCTTGCCGGCAGCCCGGCGCGGATGGATTTCAACCAGATTGGCATGCCGACCTTGATCATCTCGATGGAAGACGATCGCTTCGGCACCGCTGCGACCGCTCGCGACATCGCCGCTGCCGTGCCGCGGTCGACGCTCAAAATCTATCCGAGCGGCGGCCATATCTGGCTCGGCCATGATGACGAGGTCGCTGATGAAGTTCATCGGTTCCTCATCGCCCTGCCAAGCTCAGGATGAGGAGCGGAGAACGCTGAACGTCCGCTATTTCAACTAAGCCCGTCGCTTGATCACGTCTGAATCTGGCTGATGTGCCTCCTACTCCTCCTCCCGAGAGAATTTTCCCCGGCGGAGAAGTTCCGAAGCGCGCGCAGAGGTCTTGCTCCAAACGTGATCTCACGCAAAGCGGATTGCCCGCACACGGGCAAGATCCACCCGGTATGCGACGCTGAGTCACATGACGATGTTGTCGGCCGACGCGTAGATCGCATGTGCACATGAATCAATCGGCAAGCGTTGTCGACCCGTGGTCGAGGAGCAATTCGAAGATGAATCGATCCGTCGGCGACTCTACGGCAGAAAGTCACGCCCATGTCGAACGCAACGTGAATCGATTGCCATTGCTGTCATGGATTTCGGCCGTCGGACGCAAGCCGATCGCCAAGCTGCTGTTGGTCGCTGCACTCATCGCCGCCGCCGGTGTCGCCAGCTGGCAATTCGTCTCCAGCCGCCCGTTGCCGGTGCGGGTTGCATCGATCGAGCACGACGTGCCCGTGCGCGTGTTTGGACTCGGCACGATCGAGGCGCGCATCTTGTCTCGAGTCGGCTTCGAGCTCGGCGCCACTGTCATCGAACTGAAGGCGGACCACGGCGATCGCGTCCGCCGCGGTGATGTCCTCGCGCGCCTGCATTCCACCCAGCAAGAGGCGAAGGTCGCACGCGCACGCGCCGGCACGGCGAGCGCGGAAGTCTCCATCCAGAAATCCCAAGCCAATGTCGAGAAGGCCCGCGCCATCCTCGCGCAGAAGCACGAGTCGAACCGGCGCCGACAGGCCCTGGTGGGGCGCAATGTCGTCTCGGAGCAGAGCGGCGAGGAAGCGCAACGCGACGAGGACGTGGCCAAGGCGGATCTGTCCGTTGCGGTGAGCGACGTTGCCGTCGCCCGGGCGCAGCTCGCCGACGCGCAGGCTCAATACGAGGTCGAGCGGATCATCCTCGAGCGTCACACGCTCACCGCGCCTTTCGATGCGATAGTCGTGGAGCGTCATCGCGAGCTGGGAACGGTCATCAAGGCGGGAGATTCGATCTTCACCCTGATCGCGCCCGAGACGGTCTGGGCGCTCGCCCACATCGACGAATCCCGTGCGGGCGCCATCGTCGAGGGGCAGCCGGCCAAGCTCCGACTGCGTTCCCTCCCCCGGCTCGTGTTCGATGCCCGCGTGGAGCGCATCGGCATCGAGAGCGATCGCGTCAGCGAGGAGCGGCGCGTCTTCGTCAAATGCGCGGAATGCCCGACGAGCTTTCACCTCGGCGAGCAGGCGGAGGTGCTCATTACCGTTGCAACTCTCGACAAGGCGATCCTCGTTCCCGAGGCCGCGGTCCAGCGTTTCGACGGCCTGACGGGTGAGATCTGGACGGTCGAGAACGGCCGGTTGACGCGCCGCGCGGTCGGCTTCCGGCATCGTACCGAGGATTCGCGGCTGGAGATCGTCACCGGCCTGCCCGAAGCGGCGCAGGTCGTCACGAGCACCGGATCCGGATTCGAGAAGGGGCGCGCCGCGCGGATCGTCGCCGAGGCGAGCAGATGAACCTCGCCTATCGCGATGTGCGCCACAATCTCGGTCGCTTTCTTCTGACCTGCGGCGGGCTCGGATTGCTGCTCGGCGTGGTGCTGGCCATGATCGGAATCTATCGCGGCCTGGTCGTGGAGGCGCTCACGGTGGCCCGCGCGCCGGGCGCTCAGCTTTGGGTCGTCGAGGCCAACACGCGTGGTCCGTTCGCCGAGGCGTCGCGCATTCCCGGCGATACCCGCGAGGGGATCGCCCGCCTCGCCGGCGTCGCGGCGGCCGGCAGCGTCACCTACCAGACGGTCGAGACCGAGCATCAGGCCACGAAGCTGCGCCTGTTCGTGATCGGTCATGAGCCGGGTCGGCCGGGCGGCGCGCCCGCCATCGTGGCGGGGCGCGACATCGCACGCAGCCACTACGAACTCGTGGCCGATCGCAGCGCCGGTCTCGAAATCGGGACTCGCCTGTCGCTCGGGCGCAGCAAGTTCACCGTGGTTGGCTTGACCGCGAACCAGGTCAACTCCGGCGGCGATCCGGCGATCTTCATGACGCTGCTGGACGCGCAGAAGCTGCAATTCGATCTCGCTCCTCCGGCCGCCCGGGTGCAGATCGCGCGCGGCACCGGCGGCGCGAGCCGCGACACGGTCAACGCCGTCGTCGCGCGGCTGCATCCGAACGCCTCGCCTGCCAGTGTTGCCGAGGCGGTGCAGCGCTGGAAGCATCTGGCTGGCATCACGCAGGAGGCGCAGGAAACCATCCTGTCGCGCTCGCTCGTCGATCGCGCACGGCGCCAGATCGGGCTCTTCACGTCGATTCTGCTCACCGTGTCCGCGGTCATCATTGCGTTGATCATCTACACGATGACGATGGAGAAGCTCCGCTCCATCGCTACCTTGAAGCTCATCGGCGCGCCCGATCGTACGATCGTCGGCATGATCGTGCAGCAGGCGCTGGCGCTCGGCCTCATTGGTTTCGCGATTGGCGCCACGCTGATGCTGAACTTCAAAGACTATTTCCCACGCCGCGTCGTTCTCGAGCCGGACAACGTCCTCGCCCTCGGCGGGGTCGTCGTTCTCGTGTGTCTGCTGTCGAGCGGCCTCGGCGTGCGTGCCGCACTGCGCGTCGACCCGGCGACCGCTCTCGGTGGCTGAGATGGCGATTCACCGGGATGCCAAGCCCCTCGTCCAGCTCCGGAACATCTCCAAGCATTTCGGTCAGGGCGAGACGCGCGTCGACGCGCTGCGGGACGTCTCGCTTGAGGTCTTCCCCGGCCAGGTGATCGCGTTGCTCGGGCCCTCGGGATCGGGGAAGACGACCCTCCTCAACATCATCGGCTGCATCCTCGAGCCGTCGAGGGGCTGGATGAGCCTCGACGGGGATGTCGTCTATGACAGAATTTGGCTGCGTTCGGACCTCAAGCGGCTGCGTCTGAGCAAGATCGGCTTCATCTTCCAGTTCCACAATCTGCTGCCGTTCCTCGACGCCGCCGACAACGTGGCGGTCGTGCTCCAGATCGCGGGGCTCGATGCGACGCAGTCCCGACGCCGCGCCATCGAGTTGCTCGAGTATCTCGAGGTCGGTCACCGCCGACACGCCTTGCCCGCCACGCTGTCGGGCGGCGAGGCGCAACGGGTCGCGATTGCCCGCGCGCTGGCCAATCGGCCGCGCATCATCCTCGCCGACGAGCCGACCGCGGCGCTCGACTCGAAGCGTGCCGGCATCGTCATGGATCTCCTGCGCAAGCTCGCTGCCGAGCAGCAGGCTGCGATCATCGCCGTCACTCATGACGAAAAGATCTTCGATCGCTTCGATCGAATCTTACCCCTCCGCGACGGCCGTCTCGACGGCGATGCGACAGCGCTGGGCGCCACCGCCACTGCGTCCGCAGAGTAGAGGCGTCTGACGATGATGTGACGCATCGTTCGTACCTGCGACCATTCGTCGTGATCTATAAGCCGGACAATCGATCGGCCGCACTCACATGCGTGCCTCGTTCAGCCCCGCCTCGGCCGCTCCCATCCGCGTGCGCGTCGCGGGCGAGTTCCGCTCCCGCGCGTTGCTCGGGCGTGATCTCCGGCGCGTGGCCATCCGGCGGCGCGTAGCCGATCGTCTTTCGCGACGTCTCGACATCCCAGCGCATGCGGGGATTTTCCGACATCAGATTGAGCACGGCGAAGCGCACATGATCGGGCGCGGTCACGGCCTTCTCGATTGCGCGACCTGCGATGCCGAAGGCGGCTTTTGGTTCGCAGGCCTTACCGAGTCGCAGCTCTATCGCTTCACGCCGGACGGTACGCTCGACCGTGTCATCGACGTGCCGATCTCCAAGCCGATTCGTACGATATTCGGCGGGCTGTTTCGCATCGACGGAATCGGTGCGCGCGGTCAGAAAACCCGGCGTCCGCTCAGGGCGCTGTCAGATCCAGCTGGTCGGCGAGGTGGCAGCGGGCGAAGTGGCCGGGCGACAGCTCGCGCAAGGGCGGCGCTTCGCTGCGGCAGCGGTCTTCGGCGAAGCGGCAGCGCGGGTGGAAGTAGCAGCCTGTCGGGGGCGCGGCGGGGCTGGGGACTTCGCCCTTGAGCACGATGTCGCCGGCGGTGATGCGCGGATCGGGGACCGGTACCGCGCGCATCAGCGCGGCGGTGTAGGGGTGGCGCGGCCGCGCGAAGATGGCGGCGGTCGGCGCGAGCTCGACGAGCTGCCCGACATACATCACGGCCACGCGATCAGAGATGTGGCGCACGACCGAGAGATCATGCGCGACAAAGAGAAAAGTCAGGCGCAGCCGCGATTGCAGCTCGAGCAGCAGGTTGAGCACCTGCGCCTGCACGGAGACGTCGAGCGCCGAGACCGGCTCGTCGGCGACCACGAGCCGCGGATTGGTCGACAGCGCGCGCGCGATGCCGATGCGCTGGCGCTGGCCGCCGCTGAACGCATGCGGGAAGCGATGCATGAACTCGGCGCGCAAGCCCACGGTGCGCAGCAGCTCCGCCACGCGATCCGTGCGCTCGTTGCGATTGGTCATGCCGTTGACCAGCAGCGGCTCGCCGACATTGTCGAACAGCGTCATGCGCGGATTGAGCGAGCCGAATGGATCCTGGAAGATCATCTGGATCTCGGATCGCAGCGGGCGCAATTGCGCGCGATTCATCGGCGCGAGATCGACGATGCTGCCGTCCTTGCGATGGAAGAGGATCTCGCCGCCGGTCGGCTGGATCGCGCGCAGGATGCAGCGCGACGCGGTCGTCTTGCCGCACCCGCTCTCGCCCACCAGGCCGAGAGTCTCGCCCTCCTGCACGTCGAAGCTGACGTCGTCGACCGCGCGCACATGGCCGACGATCTTCTGGAACACGCCCTTGGCGATCGGGAAGAATTTGCGCAAAGCCCGGACCTGCAGGAGCGGCTTCGGGGCGCCGGTGGGTTGCGGCGTCGTCATTGCGAATCCGCCACGTCGTGATGGAGAAAGCAGCTCACCGCCTGCCGATCCCCGGCAGGCTGCAGGCTGGGCACGCGCTGCGTGCAGCGGCCTTCCATCACATCGCCGCAGCGCGGGTGGAACGGACAGCCCGAGGGTCGATTGAACGGATGCGGCAGCGTGCCGGAGATGGTCGGCAGCGCGATGCGCGTCGCGCCGTGCAGGCCGGGCATCGAGCGCAGCAGCGCGCGGGTGTAGGGGTGCTTGGGCGCGTGGAAGATCGTATCGACC
>JANNTF010001019.1:0-3900 GCA_031403455.1 Alphaproteobacteria bacterium
GGTATACGCACTATGTCTGACCGCCCACCGGTTTGCGATTTGTACCAGACGCTGCCGACCGCGAAATTTCCGGAACTGCCGGCACGCGACTATCTCGAGGTGATCTGACGGCGGCACCGGCGGCGCCATCATGCTCCGCTACATCGCCGCGCGGCTCTTCGGCTACGTCGGCGTGATCCTGTTCGGGGTCACCTTCATCTTCTTCCTGCCGCGCTTCCTGCCGTCGGATCCCGTCGAGGCGATGCTCGGCAAGATCCAATCGCAAGGCCAGTACATGGAGGAGGCGCAGGTCGAGGCGTTGCGCGCCTCGCTCACCGATGCCTTCGGCCTCAAGGGATCGCTGTTCGAGCAATACGGCCGCTTCCTCAAGCGCATCCTGATCACCGGTGATTTCGGGCCGTCGCTGGCGATGTATCCGACGCCGGTCAGCGAACTCATCCGCAACTCGCTGCCCTGGACCTTCGGGCTGCTGCTCAGCACCGTGCTGATCGCCTGGGTCGTCGGCAACGCCGTCGGCTTGATCGTCGGCACGCGGCCGCATTGGAAGATCTCGCGCGTGCTCGAAGGCGTCGCGATCATCGTCTACCCGATCCCGTATTACGTGCTCGGCCTCGTGCTCAGCATTTTCCTCAGCTACATCTGGCCGATCTTTCCGCTGACGACATCGGTTCAGGGCCAGCCTTGGACGTGGGAGTTCGTGGTCAGCGTCGTCTACAATTCGTTCCTGCCCGCCGCGTCGATCGTGCTCGTCACCTTCGGTTGGTGGCTGCTCTCGATGCGAGCGCTCTCGGCCGCGATCGCCGAGGAGGAGTTCGTGCACTACGCGCGGCTCAAGGGCATCAGCGAGCGCCGATTGCTCGGCGGCTATGTGTTTCGCAATGCGCTGCTGCCGCAGGTGACGTTCCTCGCGCTGCAACTCGGCCTGATGTTCAACGGCTCGATCATCTGCGAGATCCTGTTCGCCTATCCCGGCGTCGGGAACCTGATCTACACCGCGGTCATCCAGGGCGACTACAATCTGCTGATGGGCACCGTCGCGACGTCGATCATCGCGGTGGCGACGGCGACGCTGGTGGTCGATCTCCTCTATCCGCTGATCGACCCGCGGATCCGGTTCAAGTGAACGCGATGCGGGCCTGGTTCTCCTCGGCGCGGATCTTCTGGGGCGGACTCATTCTGCTGCTCTTCGTCGTGGTCGGCGGGTTGATGCCGTGGTTCGCACCGGCCGATCCGCGTGCCTGGCAGACCTATCCGCGTAACCGCAAGCCCAGCCTCGACCATTGGCTCGGCACCACCAATCTCGGCCAGGACATCTTCTGGCTGCTGAGCTGGGCGATCGGCAACTCGCTCCTCCTCGGCGTGATCGTCGCGTTCTTCGCGACTCTGATCGGCGTGATCGCCGGTCTGACCGCGGGGTTTCGTGGCGGTCTCGTCGATCGCGTGCTGTCCTTCCTGATGGACGCGACGATCGCGGTGCCGAGCCTGCCGATCCTGATCCTGATGGCGTCGATCCTGAAGGGGCAGGCATCGCTGCCGGCGATCTCGCTGATCCTGATCGCCTTCAACTGGCCGTTTCCGGCGCGCCAGATCCGCTCGGTCGCGCTGAGCATGCGCGAGCGCGAGTTCGTGCACATGGCCTGGTTCTCCGGCGAGAATATGAGCGCGATCATCGCGCGCCAGATCTTTCCCTATCTGCGCACCTGGGCGATGGCGAATTTCATCAACACGATTCTCGTCGGCATCGCGGTCGAGAGCAGCCTCGCGGTGATCGGCCTGTCGAGCGCCGATCAGGCGACGCTCGGCACGATGATCTACTGGGCGCTCAAGTATCAGGCCGTGCTCGCCGGGCGCTGGTGGTGGATCGGGCCGCCGGTGGTCGCGATCATCCTGCTCTTCGTCGGACTGTTCCTGCTCGCTTCCGGCTTGGGGCAGCGTTCGCAAGAGGCGCGCGGGCGATGATCCGGCTGGACAATGTGCGCGCCGGCTACACCACGCCCACGGGATTCGTCGGCGCCGTCGACGATGTGAGTCTCACCGTCGAGGACAGCGAGATCCTCGGCATCGCCGGCGAGTCCGGCTGCGGCAAATCCACGTTGATCAAGGTGATCTACGGTCAATTCGGCGGCCCCCTGTCGCTCGCCGCCGGCACCGTCGAGGCGCAGTTTCGCGATCCGGTCAGCGGCCGGATGACCGTGACCGGCGCCGATCGCCTGCGCGATCTGTGGTGGAAGCAGATCTCCTACATCCCGCAAGGCTCGATGAGCGTGCTCAATCCGGTGACGCGGATCGCGACGCAGATGATCGACGGCTTGCCCGATGCGGTGCGCGCGCGCGGCCGGCAGGCGCTGCGCAGCGAGGTCGAGGCGTTTCTCGCCGAGGTCAAGCTGCCGGCCTCCGTACTCGACGCCTATCCCCATCAGCTCAGCGGCGGCATGCGCCAGCGCGTGCTGGTGGCGATGGCCGCGTTCTTCAATCCGCGGCTGATCCTGGCGGACGAGCCGACCACCGCGCTCGATGTCGTGGTGCAGAAGCACATCCTGCTGCTGCTGGTGGCGATCCAGCGCCGCCAGCGCAACGCGCTGGTCATCGTGTCGCATGATCTCGGCGTGCATTATCAGATCACCGATCGGCTCGCGATCGCCTATGCGGGCAAGATCGTCGAGATCGGTCCGACGCGGGAGATCTTCGCGCGCCCTCGCCATCCCTATACGCGCGCGCTGATCGACTCGCTGCCGCGACTGGGCGATCGCACGCCGCGGCATGGGATCGAGGGCAGGCCGCCCGATCTCGCCAAACCACCTTCGGGATGCCGCTTCGCCGCGCGCTGCGCGAAGGTCCACGACATCTGTCATCGCATCTCGCCCGCCCTCGTCGAGCGCGCGCCCGGCCATGCCGCTTCGTGTCACCTTCCGTGAGGCGGCGATGACCACCGAACCACTTCTCGCGCTCGACGGCGTCGGCAAGATCTTCCGCCGTGGCGGGTTGTTCTCGCGTGGGCGGATCGAGGCGGTGCGCGACGTCTCGCTCACGCTGCCGGCGGAGCCGTCGATCGTCGCCATCGTCGGCGAGTCCGGCAGCGGCAAGACGACGCTGGCGCGCATGGTCTTGCGTCTCGTCGAACCGAGCACGGGGCGCGTCCTGCTCGACGGACGGCCCGTGCATGGCGGCCGGGCCGAGCGCCTGCCCGATCTCGAGTTCCGCCGCCGCGTGCAGCCGATCTTCCAGAATCCGTTCGAGGCCTATTCGATCCATCTGCCCGTCGATTTCTATCTGTTCCGCACGGCGATCAATCTCGGCATGGCGAGCGACCAGGCGGGCGCGATGCCGGTGGTCGAGGAGGCGCTGCGCTCCGTCGGCCTCGGCCTCGACCGCGTGCGCGGCAAATTCGTGCAGCAATTCTCCGGCGGCGAGCTGCAGCGCATCGCGATCGCGCGCGCCCTGATCCCGCGCCCGCGCCTGATCGTCGCCGACGAGCCGGTCAGCATGGTCGACGCGTCGCTGCGCATGACGATCGTCAATCTCTTCACGCAGATCCGGGAGAGCCGCGGCGTGTCGTTCATCTACATCACGCACGACCTCTCGACGGCGACCTATGTCGCCGACCGGATCGTGATCATGACCAAAGGCGAGATTGTCGAGCAAGGTGCACCGCAGCAGATCACGGAGCGACCGGTCCACGATTACACCCGCCTGCTGATGGACTCGATCCCACGCATCGGCGCACGCTGGGTCGAGCTCGAGGAACAAGGTGAGACGGCGGCGCAGCAGCGCCGACGCAACGACAACTGACAGAAAACAGAAAGAGGAGGACGCCATGAACAGACGTAAGCTGCTGCTGGGGACGGCACTCGCACTCGCCGTCTCCTGGAACACCGCCGTCGCGCGCAACACCGATGTCGG
>JANNTF010001020.1:0-10874 GCA_031403455.1 Alphaproteobacteria bacterium
AAGGGCACCGGCACGGTGTCGCGTCCGCCCAGCGCGTCCTCGATCGCGACGAGCATTTCGGGGTCACGAATCACATCGATCACCGCCACGCCTTCGCGCGCGCCGAGGCGATCGCGCGCCACCGCATTGGTGCCGACCACACGCTGCGACTCGTCGATCTCGAGGATGGCGTCGGGCAGCGAATCCAGCGCGGCGGCGGCGGCGGCGGCCTCGCTGATCGCGTCGCGCATGCGGCGATCGTCGTCGCGCTCGACTTCCGCATCGTTCTGACGCGCGCGCGCGCCGGCCATCCCCCACGCAGCGCGCAGCGCGACGACCAGCAGGAAACTGGCGATCGCGAGAACGACGCCGGCCACGCCCGTCACGGCATCGAGCCGCCACAGCAGCACCAGCAGCAGCGCCCACAGGACGGCAAGGCCAAGACCGAGCGGCCAAAAAATCGGCATACGTGTCGAGGACATCATGAACTGCGCGGATCAAGGCCGCGCAACGCGCACGGCGTCAAGTGGGACCCGCGGTGCTCCTGCGCGCGACGCCCAGCACGAAGCGCTGGTAGACCCACGCCAGCCCCAGCAACGACAGGCCGAGTCCAAGGAAGGAGAGCACGCGCAGCACGCCCGCCAAGGCCGCCATGTCGTAGAGAAAAACCTTGAGGATGGTCAGGCCGACCATCGCCAAGGCGGCGTAACGCAGGCTGGCGAGACCGAGCCACAGGCCGAGCGCGAGCAAGCCGATCCCATAGAGCAGCCACATGGCCGAGTAGGTGTACATCTCGCCATCGCTGAGATCGACCGCGAGCAGCACCGACCCGCGAAAGGCGCGCGTTACTTCGAGGCTCAGATAGACGAAGCCGAAGACCAGCGCCGCGCCACCGACCGCGCTCGCGAGTCGAGTCTGACCGCGGCGAGTCGCCGTCATGGCGAAGACTGCGGCGAGCAGGGCCGGCACCAGATACGCGAGTCCAAGCAGGTTGAAGAGCGGCCAGGCGCCGACGGCGGTGCGCCAGTTGAGCGGATTGGCGAGGATCAGCGAGCCTCCGATCGCCGCGATCGCGCCCAGCGTGCCGAGGATCTTCCAGCCCCAGCGAACCACGGGCGTGTCGAGCAGCAACGCCCGGTCGTAGAGCGCCAGGGAGATCGACAGCCAAGCGGCCGCGTGCAGCGCCAGCTCGAGCAATCCATTGGGACCGCCATCGAGATTGCCACCGCCGTTCCAATGCCGGATCTCGGCTGTGACGAGGAAAGTCCCGAACGCAAGCACGCCGACTTCCAGGACGAGCACGACCCAGTCGCGACCCGTGCGCGCGAGCATGTACGCGGCCGCCAGGAACGCCAGCGCCGGCACGCCGTAGACATAGAGAAGTCCGTTGAAGATCGGCGTCGTCCCGAGATCGTAATCGAAGACCCAGGGGTTGAGCAGCAGACGCAGGATGGTCACGCCGGCGATCATGCCGGCCGCCCAGCGCAGCTCCGGTACGCGCAGCCGCGCCGCGATCCAGGCCAGCGCCGGCAACTGAAGCGCCAGCGCGACGCTGAGCCAGCCCGCGCGCAGCAGCGTGGTGAAACCGAAGCTCACGCTCGCCGTCACGCCGATCGCCAGCACGCCGAGCGCCAGCGCCATGCCCTCGACCTCGCGATGACGCGCGACCAGACTGGCGAGCACGACGAAGGCGACACCGAGCGCCAGCGCGCCGGCGGCCCAGGGCATCGACGCCGTGAAATCCTCGACTCGCCAATAGCCGACGGCGAACAGCGCGAGCGGCGTCACGACACCGAGCGCGGCCCAGCGCCACGGCCGCGCGGCGCCCCACAGCAAACCGGCCGCAGCCGCGAAGGCGAGAGCGCCGAAGCCGCCACACCAGCCGAGAAAACGCCAGGCGGACGGCGTCAGCACATCGCCGGGAAACAGACTCTCCGTCTGCAATGCGGGCTCGACGAGGAGCGGCTCGTGCCACGCAGCCATGGCGGCGATGACGATCAGCGCGACGCCGCCGGGCACATGGTCGAGCCTTTCGCGCCAGCGCGCATCGACGGCGATCAGACCGAAGACGAGCGCCAGCGCCACCAGCGACGCGGTCGCGTAATCGGCCATGCGCATCACGCCGAACAGGCCGAGCGTCACGATCAGGAGCGAGAGATCGGGAATGAGATCGCGGGTCATCAACGGCTCGCGGCGCGGCGCGTCATCTTCGAGCGGCGCGATCGCCGGGCCGAGATGCAGGACAGCGAGAAGCACCAGGAATACCGCGAGCCAGACTCCGTCCCCCGGCTTCCAGACGACGACAATCCACAGACCGAGCCAGCCCATCGATCCGGCGAGCGCCGTCCAGGCGCTCCACCGCCAGCCGCGATAGCGCGCCAGCGCCATGCAGCCGCCGGCGACGGCCAGCACATAGGTGAACAGGGTCGGCGCGGAGCCGCCACCGGTATTGACCAGCACCGGCACGGCGAAGGCGGCGGCCTGGCCGAGCAGCGCCACCATCGGTCCATGCAGCAAGGCCAGCGCCATCGCCGCTGCCGAGATCGCGGCCAGCGCCGCGAAAGCGGTCAATGGCGCGATGAGATCGTGCACGGCGAAGGCTGAAAAAGTGCTGGCGAACAGCGCGACCACGCCGGCCGCCGCGATGGCCGGCGGAATCATCGGCGGTGGCGCGCCGAGCTTGCCGAGCCAGCCTGGCGGCGCTTCACCCATCGCTTGGCGCCGCAGCCACACCGAGGCCGCGATCAGCGCCAGGCCGAAAGCGAGCCCCACGAGGATGCGCGCGGTCGGCCCGAGCAGACCTTCCTCGATCGAGTAGCGCACGAGGAAGACGGCGGCGAGCGCGATGGTGCCGCCGCCGAGCCATACCGACCAGCGCCCCGCGATGCGTTCTTCCAGGCTCTGCTTGGGCGCGCGTGATGCCGCGACCGGCATATCCTCGAGGGCGGGCGATGCGTCGGATGGCGGCGGTTCGAGCGTCGGCGCGTCGGGCGCGATCGCCACGGCAGCGCTCTCGGGCGGCTTCTCGTCCGCGGCGACCGGCACGATTCTTTGTCCCGCGACCAGCGCCTCGAGCGCGACCACCCGGCTGGTCAGGTCAGCGATCGCCGTGCGCGCCCGGCCGCTGCGCACGAATCCGATGACGGCGAGCACCGGCAGCAGCAGCACGGCCCCCGCGCCGAACAATACGAGAAGTATCTCGTCCACAGATCCCGCCGCGCCGCGATCGTCGCGATCAGCCGCGCGCGCCGGCGCGAATATCCGCCGCTGCGAGAGCCGCCATGTTGACGATCTCGCCCACCGTGGCGCCGACCGGAACGATCTGGGCGGGATGCGACAGGCCGATCAGAAGAGGCCCGATCACGGTGCCGCCGCCGAGTTTCTGCAGGAGCTGGCTGGAGATGTTCGCCGAATGCAGCCCGGGCATGACCAGGACATTGGCCGGACCGGTGAGGCGCGAGAACGGATAGAGCGACTTCATCAGGCCGATATCGAGGGCGACTTCCGCCGAGATGTCGCCTTCGTATTCGAAATCGACCTCGTGCGCGTCGAGTTCCATCACCGCGTCGCGCACCGGGATCATCTTCTCGCGCATCGGCTTGCCGAAATTCGAGTAGGACAGCAGCGCGACGCGCGGCTCATGGCCCATCGACCGCGCCTTGGCCGCGGCCTGGATGGCGATCTCGGCGGTTTCCTTCGGACCGGGCAATTCGTGCACGGTGGTATCGGCCATGAACACGGTGCTGGTCTTGGTGACGACGATCGTCAGGCCCATCACCAGCTTGTTCGCCTCGCCGGGAATCACCAGCCGGATGTCGTTGAGCGCCTGGTGATAGGCGCGCGTCGTGCCGGTGATCAGCGCGTCGGCATCGCCACAGGCGACCATCAGCGCGGCGAAGACGTTGCGGTCCTGGTTCACCAGGCGCTGGCAATCGCGCCACAGATAGCCCTGGCGCTGCAGCCGCGCATGGAGGAAATCCGTATAGCCCTTGTTCTTGACGCTGATGCGGGCGTTGTGGATCTCGAGCTTCTCGGCGCCGGCGAGGCCGATGGCCTTCATCGTCGCCTCGATGCGCTCCGAGCGGCCGACCAGCACCGCGGTGCCGTAGCCGTTGGTCTGGAACTGCACCGCCGCGCGGATCACGCGCTCCTCCTCACCCTCGGCGAAGACGACGCGGCGCGACGGCGAGGTGCGCAGCTCCTCGAAGATCAGGTCCAGCATCGCAGCCGTCGGATCGCGGCGCGTCGATAGCGAGCGGCGGTAATTCTTCATGTCGGCGATCGGCTTGCGCGCGACGCCGCTCTTCATCGCGGCTTCCGCGACCGCGCCGGGAATGACCGAGATCAGCCGCGGATCGAACGGCACGGGAATGATGTATTCCGGGCCATAGCGCAGGCGCCGCCCCGAATAGGCCGCGTCGAGTTCATCGGGCACGTCCTCGCGCGCCAGCTTGGCCAGCGCCTCGGCGGCGGCGATCTTCATCGCCTCGTTGATCGTCGAGGCGCGCACATCGAGCGCGCCGCGGAAGATGTAGGGAAAGCCCAGGACGTTGTTCACCTGGTTGGGAAAGTCGGAGCGGCCGGTCGCCACGATCGCGTCCGGCCGCACGGCCTTGGCGTCCTGCGGCGTGATTTCCGGATCCGGATTGGCCATCGCGAAGATGATCGGCCGATCCGCCATGCCCTTGACCATCGCCTGATCGACCGCGCCCTTCGCCGAGAGGCCGAAGATCACGTCGGCGCCGTCCATCGCTTCCTTGAGCGTGCGCGCCTTGGTCGGCACGGCATGCGCCGACTTCCACTGGTTCATGCCTTCCGTGCGGCCCTGGTAGATCACGCCCTTCGTGTCGCAGAGGATGATGTTGGCGTGCGGTACGCCCATCGCCTTGACGAGCTCGGCGCAAGCGATCGATGCGGCGCCGGCGCCGTTGATCACCATCTTGACCGTCCGCATCTCGCGCCCCGTGAGATCGAGCGCATTGATCAGGCCGGCGGCGGCGACGATCGCGGTGCCGTGCTGATCGTCGTGGAACACGGGGATGTCGAGCAACTCGCGCAGCCGCTGCTCGATCACGAAGCATTCCGGCGCCTTGATGTCTTCCAGGTTGATGCCGCCGAAGGACACGCCGAGGAAGCGGACGCAATTGACGAACTCGTCGACGTCGCGGGTATCGACCTCGAGATCGATCGAGTCGACGTCGGCGAAACGCTTGAACAGAACCGATTTGCCTTCCATCACGGGTTTCGACGCCAGCGCGCCGAGATCGCCGAGGCCGAGCACCGCGGTCCCGTTGGAGATGACGGCGACGAGGTTACCCTTCGAGGTGTAGTCGTAGGCGAGCGCCGGGTCCTTCGCGATGTGCAGGCAGGGCCAGGCGACGCCGGGCGAATAGGCGAGCGACAGGTCGCGCTGCGTGGTGAGCGGCTTGGTCGGGGTGATCTCGATCTTCCCGGGCTTCCCGTTCGTGTGAAACTGGAGGGCCTCCTCCTCCGTGACGGGAGCGGCTTCATTCGCCATGTACGTTTCCTCGATCATCAGGATGGGCGCCGGCGACATCACGGCGCGCGATGGATTTGAAGGATGGTACGGGCTGGGCATCGAATCCGTCAAAGGTCGAAGGCGATGCGCGATGATCGGCGATCACCGCAGCGCGGCATCGCCGCATGTGCTGCGACGCACCATCGTCGCGCATCGTCGCCACTGCCGGCGTCATGACCTCCCTTGAAGCGCCGCACGCACTGCGCTAACCGCAACGCCACCCCGATGGATCCCAACCCAACCACCGCCGCCGAGTCTCCCGCCGATCCGGCCGCAACGCCGATGATGGCGCAGTATCTGGAGGTCAAGCGCCGCCATCCCGGCGCGCTGCTGTTCTATCGGATGGGCGATTTCTACGAGATGTTCTTCGCGGATGCCGAGATCGCGGCGCGCGCGCTCGACCTCACCCTGACCAAGCGCGGCAAGCATCTCGGCGAGGACATCGCGATGTGCGGCGTGCCCGCGCATTCCCATGAGAGCTACCTGCTGCGCCTGATCCGCGCCGGACATCGCGTGGCGATCTGCGATCAGCTCGAGGATCCCGCGGCGGCGAAGAAGCGCGGCGCCAAATCCGTGGTGAAGCGCGATGTGACGCGCGTCGTCACGCCGGGCACGCTGACCGAGGACACGCTGCTCGATGCGCGGCGCCACAATCACCTCGCGGCGCTCGCGGCCGCACAGGGCGAGCTCGCGATCGCCTGGATCGACATGTCCGTCGGCAGCTTCCTGGTCCAGCCGATCGCCAGCGTCGCCGACCTGCCGAGCGTGCTGGCGCGCATCGCGCCCGGCGAGATCCTGGTCTCCGACAAGCTGATCGAGCGCGACGACACCGCCGTCGCGCTCGGCGACTGGAAAACCGCGCTCACGCCGCTGCCCAGCCCGCGCTTCGACAGCGACAATGGACGACGGCGTCTCGAAGCGCTGCTCGGCGTCAGCACGCTCGACGGCTTCGGCGTGTTCGGCCGCGCCGCGCTCGCCGCGGCCGGCGCGCTCGTCGACTATGTCGAGCTGACCCAGAAAGGCCGGCTGCCGCGCCTCGCCGCACCGACGCTGTGGTCGGCCGAGGGTTTCCTGGAGATCGATCCCGCCACGCGGCGCAATCTCGAACTCGAGACGACGCTTGGCGGCGCCCGCAAGGGCTCGCTGCTCGATACGATCGACTGGACGCTGACGGGCGCCGGGGCGCGGCTGCTGGCCGGCGATCTGGCCGGGCCGCTGCTCGATTGCCGCGCGATCGACGCGCGCCTCGACCTCGTCGGCTTCTTCGTCGATGCGACGACGCTGCGCGGCGATTTGCGCGTGACGCTGCGCAAGATTCCCGATCTCGAGCGCGCGCTGCAGCGACTGACCCTGGGCCGCGGGGGCCCACGCGATCTCGCGGCTTTGCGTGACGGTCTCGGCGCGATTCCGTCCATCCGCGACCGGCTGCAGCCTCAGGGCCTCGCGCCCAAGCCGCCCTTGCTCGACACCACCCTCGCGGCGCTGGGGGTGCACACGGCGCTGGTCGCCGAACTCGGCCGCGCGCTGGCGCAGGAGCTGCCGCTGGTCACCGGGGATGGCGGCTTCATCGCCGCCGGTTTCGATCCGGCGCTCGACACGCTGCGCGCGCTGCGCGACGACGGCCGCCAGCACATCGCCGCGCTGCAGGCGCGCTACGCGACGGCGACCGCAATCGCGGCGCTCAAGATCCGGCACAACAACGTGCTCGGCTACTACATCGAAGTGAACGCGGCGCATGGCGAGAAGCTGCGCACCGATCCGGGCTACATCCATCGCCAATCCATGGCCGGCGCGCAGCGCTTCACGACGGTCGAGCTGTCGGAGCTCGAAGCGAAGATCGTGTCGGCCGGCGATCGCGCGCTCGCCTGCGAGATCGCGCATTTCGAGACGCTGCGCAGCGCGGCGCTAGTGTGCGCGGAGCCGATCGCGTGCGCGGCCCAGGCGCTCGCCCGGCTCGATGTCGGCGCCGCGCTCGGCGAACTCGCCGCGACGCGCGACTGGCGACGCCCCGTGATCGACGACTCCACCGCCTTCGCGATCGACGCGGGACGACATCCCGTCGTCGAAGCCGCACGCCTCGCCGCCGGCGAGGGCTTCGTGCCCAATGATTGCCGGCTCGACGCCGAGACCGGCGCGCGGCTATGGCTGCTCACCGGCCCGAACATGGCGGGCAAATCGACCTTCCTGCGCCAGAACGCGCTGCTCGCGATCCTCGCGCAGGCCGGCAGCTGGGTCCCCGCCGCGCGCGCGCATATCGGACTCGTCGATCGCTTGTTCAGCCGCGTCGGCGCCGCCGACGATCTCGCGCGCGGACGCTCGACCTTCATGGTCGAGATGGTCGAGACCGCCGCGATCCTCAACCGCGCGGGCCGGCGCGCGCTGGTCATCCTCGATGAGATCGGCCGCGGCACATCGACCTTCGATGGGCTGTCGATCGCCTGGGCGACGATCGAGCATCTGCACGCGGTCAATCACTGCCGCGCGTTGTTCGCCACGCATTACCACGAGCTGACCGCGCTCGCGGCGAAGCTCGACGGGCTCGCCTGTCACACGATGCGGGTTAAGGAATGGCAAGGCGACGTCGTGTTCCTGCACGAGGTCGCGCCGGGCACGGCCGACCGCTCCTACGGCATCCATGTCGCGCAGCTCGCCGGCCTGCCGCGCGCGGTGATCGCGCGCGCGACGCAGGTCCTCGGCGCGCTCGAGAAGCGCGGCGAGAACGACAGCGTCGCCAAGCTCGCCGACGATCTGCCGTTGTTCAGCGCCGCCGCGCGACCGGCCGGGGCCGCGGCGGCCGCACCGAAGATTTCGATCGTCGAGGACACGCTGCGCGGCCTGGCGCCCGACGAAATGACGCCGCGCGAGGCGCTGGACGCGCTCTATCGGCTGCGTGGGCTGATCGCGTGAAGAGCATCGTCGCCGCAACGCGCGATTACGAACGCTGGCTCGCGACGCAGCTGCCCGTGATCCGCGCGGACCTCGCGCTGAAACACGAGCGCATGGGGACATCGCGCTTCGCGTTCCTGCGCGCCACGTATTTCCGGTGGGCCGCTCAATGGCCGGTTCATTGTCCCGAGCTGGCGGCGGGGCCCGCCCTGCTCGCCATCGGCGATCTCCATGTCGAGAATTTCGGCACCTGGCGCGACGCGCGCGGCCGCCTCGTCTGGGGCATCAACGATGTCGACGAAGCGCATCGCGCCGCTTACGCCAACGATCTCGTGCGCCTGGTGGCGAGCGCTTTCGCCGCGCGGGCGGAGGGCGAATTGCGCCTCGACGAGAACGCCATCGCCGCGGCGATTCTCGCGGGGTATCGCGGCGCGCTCGAGGGCGGGCCGACCGCCTTCCTCCTCGAGGGCCCTCATGGCTGGATCGGCAAGCTGATCGCTCTGCGCAAACGCGGCGCGCAGGCGTTCTGGAAGAAGCTGGCCGCGGGCGATCTCGTCCCGGCCAGTGCGTTGCCGCGTGGCGCGGCACGCGGCCTGGCGCGCGCCATGCCCGTCGCGCTGGCCGACGCGACGATCCATCGCCGACGCTCCGGCCTGGGCAGCCTCGGGCGTCCGCGATTCGTCGCCATCGCGCGGGTCGACGGCGCGATGCTGGCACGCGAAGCGAAGCCGATACTTCCCTCGGCGGGCGCCTGGGCGCTCGGTCTGGCGACGCGTTCGGTGCGGCCGTTGATGTGTTTGGCCAAAACCGGCGCGGCGCCCGACGCGACCCGACACATCGCGCAAGGGTGGCTCGTGCGGCGCCTGGCGCCCGACTGCATGCGCGTCGAGCTCGAGGCGATCCCGTCGAAGCGCCACGACGCGCGGCTGTTGATGGCGATGGGCGCGGCCACCGCGGCCCTCCATCGCTCGAGCTCGAGCGCGCGCGCGATCCCCGCGATCCAGGCGCATCTCGACGCGCAGCCGGCCGGCTGGGTCGCCGAAGCGGCGCGGCGGATGCTCGGCGCGGTCGACGCGGATTGGAAAGCCTGGCGGCGCGGCGACTGAGCGCGCGCGACTCAGCGCGTCAGCGGATCGAGCTGAAACCACATCATCGCGGCGATCGGCACGCGCGCGCCGGCCGGCATCGGACGCGAGAAGGAAGCGGGATCGACGCCATGCTGGGCGAGCTCGACGCCGCGCACGCGTTCGAGCTTCTCGAAGCCGCGCGACTTCAGCGCGAAGCCATGCGTGGCGAAGGCGGTGCGCAGCTCCGCGAAGACATCGCGCTCATCGAACAGATTCGGCAGGCGCCGATAGAGCGGCGTCTCCGCCGTCAGCAGCACGAGATCGGCGTCGAGCGCGGCGCCGGCGATACGCTGGCGAAGTTCGGGTTGCACGATCCGCCCCCAGAACAGCGTCGAGAGCTTGGCGCGGTCGGGCATGCGCGCGAGCAGGACATCGAGCAGCTGCACGAAGCCGAGCATCTCGCGATCGAGCGGCCAGTGACGGCAGCCGTCGTTGCGGCGATACGAGATCTGTACCTGCTCCATGCTCTGCCGCCGCGACGCCGACGGCGCGAGCAGGGCCTGGCCGCATTCCTCGGCCAGCCGCGTCACCAGGAGGTCGCTGCCGGATTCCTCGACATGGATCAGCGCATCCGCCGCGCGCAGCGGCGCGAGCGGCGCCAGGAGCAGCGCGCAGAACCCGAGCAGCGGCAGCGTGGCCGATCGAAACCGATGTCGTCGCCGTCTGATCATGGGCGCTCCCTGCGCGCGGGCCACCAGCGCCGCCGCGGCCGCGATGCTAGACCGGCAAGCCAAAACATTCCGTTGATATTCGCCGCACGATCCGGCCGGCGGCTCATGACGGCGCCTGCTCGTTTCGGGTACTCTGGCGTGACCATGGATCCAATCTCCCACCAGCGCGATATCATCGACCGGCGTAAGGTCCAGACCGCGCTCGACAAGCTCGCGGCGTCCGGCGGCGCAGCCGAGGCGCCGCAACGCGCAGCGGCGCTCGAGCTTCTCAAGACCGCGATCGGCGACGGCCGCGCCGAGATCCGCCAGCGCTTCGAAAGCGGCAAGGGTCACGGCGCCACCACGGTCGCCGCTCTGTCCTTCCTGATCGATCAGCTCGTGCGCATCGTCCACGATTTCGCGGTGGCCCATGTCTATCCGATGCCCAACCCGACCGCCGGCGAGCGGCTGGCGATCGTGGCCGTCGGCGGCTATGGCCGCGGCGAGCTCGCGCCGCATTCCGATGTCGATCTCCTCTTCCTGCAACCCTACAAGCCGACGCCGCGCAACGAGCAGGTGATCGAATACGTCCTCTATATGCTCTGGGACCTCAAGCTGAAGGTCGGGCATGCGACACGCTCGATCGGCGATTGCCTGCGCCTGGCACGCGAGGATCTGACGATCCGCACCGCG